>NQJH01000082.1 GCA_002256685.1 Methylococcaceae bacterium NSP1-2
TTTGATGTAACACGATAACACCATAGATTGCAGTGAGCCTGCAAATACTTAACATACAAGCCTATCCCCACAATCTGCAACAAAGGAAAATCATGTCCACTAAAATATTTTTCGGCGTTCTAACAATAGTCATCGGTTTGAACTTAGCCTCATGTGCATCCACCATCACTTCAGCCGATACCTCAACTAATGCGTTGAACCACACCAACTGGGTGCTGGCAAAGCTGAATAATCAATCGGTTATACCCAACGCATTAATTACTCTCAATTTCGAGGATGGCAACATTGCTGGCACGGATGGTTGCAATCGTTATCACACGGCGTACACGCAAAATGCTGACACGTTGAGCATCAACAAGAACAGTGCCAGTACTATGATGGCTTGCCCTGAACCGATTACTCAACAAGCCGCCAATTACATGACGGCATTGACAGAAACGGCTCACTATAAAATCGATGGGCAGCAATTAACCCTGTTGAATGCCAGCGGCAAAACATTGGCAAGCTTTACTAAGCAAAGTATGGAATTGGGCGGCACAGCGTGGCGGGTGACGAGCAGTAACAATGGTAAACAGGCGGTAGTCAGCACTATTATTGATTCTAATCTCACGGCTAATTTTAGCACCGATGGTAAACTCAGCGGCTCGGCGGGCTGTAATAATTACACGGCTAACTATAAAGTGTCTGGAAAAAATATCAAAATTGGTCAAGTCGCTTCGACGCGTAAAATGTGTGCTAAACCCGATGGTGTGATGGAACAAGAAGCGCAGTTTTTGCACGCCTTAACGACGGCTTCGACTTATCAATTTGATGGTAATCGGCTGGAACTGCGTACCGCTGATAACGCCTTAGCGGTTATGTTGGTCACCGCTCACTAACTTACGAATCCTAACAAATCGCACGAATCATTGGTTTTGTTGGGATTCCTTACGTCATCCCAACCTATCCTTAGTATGATTATGGAATCACAACAGTCTTTCGTTAGCTGGTTTAGAAATTCATCACCCTACATTCACGCGCACCGCAATAAAACCTTTGTTATTTCCTTTGGTGGCGAAGCAGTGCTGGATGCCGATTTTGAACACCATGTCCATGATTTTGCCTTGCTCAGTAGTTTAGGTATTCGTTTGGTGCTAGTGCATGGTATCCGTCCACAAATTGACCAGCGGCTTGCTAAACTCAACACCCCTGCCCTGTTTCATCAGCATTTACGCATTACCGATGATTTAGCCTTGCAATGTGTTAAAGAAGCGGCGGGGTTAGTACGGGTAGAGATTGAAGCACGCTTATCAATGGGATTGTCGAATTCGCCGATGGCAGGCTGTGGGCTTAAAGTCGCTTCTGGTAATTTCGTGACCGCAAAACCCATTGGGGTAATTGAGGGTATTGATTATTGTCACACGGGTGAAGTACGCCGTATTGATAGCGGGGCGATTCATGCCCAGTTGGATCAAAATAATGTGGTGTTAAAAGTTGGTGCTATTAACTGAACAGAGTTGTTGCAATCCTGTTGATAATCAGCCGATACAGCAAATGACCACTGCCGAAGCGGAGGCATTTCTACAGCAATATCCAGAACTGGATAACACGCTACGTTTATCGCTGAAAGCGGCGATACAAAGTTGTCAAGCGGGTATAGAGCGGGTGCATTTGATTCACAGAGCGGTGAATGGTGCGTTGTTGCTGGAGTTATTTAGCCGTGATGGGGTCGGTACGTTGATTAGTTCAACGGCTTTTGAAGAATTACGCCCTGCAACTTTGAACGATATAGGCGGAATTTTAGAACTGATTAAACCGCTGGAACAACAAGGCATATTGGCTAAGCGGTCGCGTGAAAAAATTGAAATGGAAATCGCCGATTATATTGTGCTGGAACGCGATGGATTAATTATCGCTTGTATCGCTTTACACAGTGATCCGCACTGTCAGTTTGGTGCGCTGGCGTGTCTTGCAGTTCATGCCGATTATCGAGGGGCAGCGCGGGGTAATCGCTTGCTGAATGCGGCTTATCAAAAAGCACAACAGCTTCATCTTAAAACCTTATTTGTGTTATCAACACAAACCGTACACTGGTTTATTGAACGAGGATTTTTATTATCTGAGTTTAACGCGCTTCCTGAACCACTCAAGGTGCTATACAATCCGCAAAGAAACTCTAAAATTCTTTGTAAGCACCTTGAGTAACTCATTGCCATGATACAAAACAACGCCTATCTATCGATATTGCAAATAACCGATATGCACATTCTGCGTAGTCCGAGTGAAACCTTGGTAGGCATTGATACTGAGCATTATTTTCATGCAGTTCTTGAGTTGGCTTTTTCATCACACGCGCATTTTGATTTGGTATTGGTGACAGGTGATTTGGCGCAAACACCTTGTCAAGCAAGCTACCAGCGGATTTTAAATCGTCTTGAAGCGTATAACACCGAGTGTGTCTGTTTGCCGGGTAATCATGATGACTTTGATCTCATGCAGCACCTATTAAATACCCCTATAGTGAGCTGTCGCAGACAAACTTTACTGGAAAATTGGCAGATTATTTGTCTAAATAGTCAGATAGTGGGGGCAGCGGGGGGGCGATTGGCAAACGATGAATTATCATTGCTCAAACAGTGTTTAAGTGAATATCCCAATCATCACACCATGATCGCGGTACATCATCATTGTTTACCGACTCACAGTACATGGATGGATACCATGACCATAGAAAACTATCAAGAATTTCTAGCCATTGTAAAACAACACCCGCAAATAAAAGTAATAACCACCGGACATATTCATCAACTGATGGATACCATGGTCGATTCGGTGCGGGTGCTAGGCACACCATCAACCTGCTTTCAGTTTACCCCTAAAAGCGAGAAATTTGGTATGGATCATAGCGCACCGGGTTATCGAGTTTTTCAATTATATGCGGATGGGCGATTTGAATCGGAAGTGACTCGATTACCCGAACCCTTATCTGGCTTGCAAACCAATACTAAGGGTTATTGATAAACGAGGCTTGGTTTATTTTTCGGTTGCCAACTCTAAAATAGTACCTAACTCGGTCATCGCTCTTTGATACACCTTGCGTTTAAAATAAACCACATTATTAAGTGGTTCCCAATAGTCTACCCAACGCCAACTATCAAATTCGGGTTTGCTACAATGGTCGAACCGCACTGCTGAATCTTGAGTAAGCAAGCGTAGCATGAACCAAATTTGCTTTTGTCCGATACACAGAGGCTGTGAATTTTTACGAATATAACGTTCTGGCAATTGATACCTTAGCCAATAACGAGTGCGTCCAAGAATTTGGACATGCTGCTGTTGCAAACCTGTTTCTTCCCACAATTCTCGATACATCGCTGTTTCAGGGTCTTCATCATCATTGATGCCGCCTTGCGGAAATTGCCAAGCGTCCATGCCCATCCGTTTTGCCCAAAACACGCGACCCTCATTATTGCAAAGGATGATGCCCACATTTGGTCGGTATCCTTTAGAGTCTATCATGTTAAAACCTGTATTTTTACCTTTCCTATCTGCTAATCTTGCCTATAATAGGCGCGTGACTGTCGGTTGGGTAGTTTGTAATTGCCGCCATTGTTCCATAAAAAAACACTAGATACCATAGGGCATGACGCTTTTAATTATTTCAAACAGGATTCACTGTGAGTTTAGCAATTTTTGATTTAGATAATACCTTGATAGCTGATGACAGCGATTACTTATGGGGACAATTTCTCGTCGATCAAGGCATTGTCGATAAAGCACAGTATGAAGATGCCAATGCCAAATTTTATGAGGATTATCGACAAGGAACGTTGGATATTGTTGAGTTTCTGCGTTTTTCACTACAGCCCTTAGCCAATAATCCGGTTGAACAACTTTATTCATGGCGGCTGCAATTTATTGAAGAGATTATTACGCCGATACTGTTAAAGCCTGCTCAACAACTGGTTGATAAACATAGAGATAAAGGTGATACGTTGTTGGTAATTACTGCCACCAATCGTTTTGTCACTGAGCCTATTGTTAAACTGTATGGTATAGAGCATTTGCTGGCAACAACACCTGAGTTTATAGCAGGTAAATACACCGGCGGTTTTAGTGGCGTTCCCTGTTTTCGTGAAGGTAAGGTAACCTTGTTAAATGAGTGGCTAAAAAATTCCACAGAAACGCTAGAAGATAGCTGGTTTTACAGTGATTCACACAACGATTTGCCCTTGCTGCAATTAGTCGATCATCCCGTCGCCGTTGATCCCGATGAAAAATTGGCAGCGGTGGCTAAAGAGGCTAATTGGTCAATGATTAGCTTAAGAAATAATGACTGTACGATACAGCACCACATTAAGTAACAGCCTATAATAGGACTCACCTTAAGTAAGTCGCACACGATTAATACAATACAGAGTAGCTTTCGCCCTATGTTAAGGTAATCGATTACTCAATGAAAGCATAGCCGCTACCACTATACTAGGAACGGTAGAAGACATTTAGTATCATCACCTACCATTCGTGTGTAATTTGACTAAAAATACTGTCGCAAATTATGAGCAACTCAATCCCTCTAATCAATAGAAAAGTCGTTTTTGAATATCACTTGCTGGGATTAGTTATCATCCTCTCCTATTTGATGATTAGCTTACGCGCAGAAACATTCTGGGGAATTTTACCTGTCATCAGCACCGCTGGATTATGTCTCGTTGCCGCAGGTATTGTATTTCGATTTAAACGCCCCCTATGGATTCATACCCTCTCTTTTATAAAAAATCAGACCCAACAGCTAATTTTTGATTTATCGCCTTACCTATTCACGGCTTTAGTTGTGATATTCATTGAGGTGTATCTACTTAACCATCCTCTGCTTTTTGTCAGCAAAGTTATTGTTGCTATCGTCAGTATTGGATTTTACATAGCCGTCGGTATTGCACTAGAAGTTGAATACGGACACATCAAAAACCATCAAGATTGCGAACCGAAAAACATCACTCAAATCATTCCCGCCGCACGCAAATGGCGTTACTTTCAGCTGACATTATTAACGGTTGCTTTACTCATTTTCGGCTTAGTAGGGCTGGCGCATAGCTTATACGCGAATAAACACGATTTTCTGGAACTCTTATTTGTCAGTATCGCGGTTATCGGTTTATCCTTGTATTTAATTTATTTGTACAACCGCAATTTTATTCATGTGGTGGGAATGCAAGTTAAGATATTAAGCTGTGTCGAGGATGGGCGTTTTGATGTGCTTGTACCCACCGTCAGTGATGATGAGTTAGCACTACTGGCGACTTATCACAATGCGATGATTGAACGTTTGCGTGATAGAGAACGTCTCTATCGAACACTGGAAAAAAGCGTCGGTGCTAATATCATGAATAAGTTGCTTAACACCGATGAGGAAACCCTCAAACAAGGGCAAACCTATAATGTAGCGATTTTATTTTGCGATTTACGCGGCTTCACTAGCTTGGGTGAATCCGCTTCGGCGGAAGAAATTATTTTATTTCTTAATGTCTACTTTGCAGACATTAGTAGTGTTATCAGTGAACACAACGGTATCATTAATAAGTTTATGGGTGATGCCGTGTTAGCTATTTTCGGGCTGGAAAGTGACGGTAATCCCGTAGAAGATGCAGTCAACGCAAGTTTGGCGATTATTCGCCACAGTACCGATTTCTACATGCCTAATGCGGGGCATCCAGAATCAGGTGTGGGTATTGATTTTGGCGCGGTTATCGGCGGAACAATTGGTTCTGAAGAACGTTACGAATACACCATTATCGGCGATGCCGTTAATAAAGCCAGTCGGCTTGAAAGCTTGAGCAAACGCCTAGGCTATAGCATTATTCTTTCGCAAAACGCGCATAATTGGCTATCTAATGATATGCGTAAAAATTTTGATAATTTAGGTGCGCATAAAGTACGAGGCGGCAATGAGCCGATTACCATCTACGGTAGCGGAAAAAACCAAAAACCAAAAACCAAATCAGCGTAGTGGATTAAATACAGCCAGCACTTACCTACCCATGCTCGCTTCTCTAAGCATATAACTACTTAGGTCTATGCCCACAGAATTAGGATCAACTACTTTACTAATATAAAGTTTTGACAAACCTTCTGTTTCTTTAAAATGCTCCAAATTGATAATAGCCGGTTGCTGACGTATACCATTGCTATCTTTAACAACCAGCAGAGTTGGCAACAAATGCTTACCCGGCTTGGTACTAACCACGATGGCTATGTCACCGTTGTTGAGCTCAACAACACTACCAATCGGGTAAATACCTAAACATTTAATAAACTCTTCGACCAGTTCTCGATCAAAAAAACTGCCACGCATCATGTAAATAGATTTCAGTGCATCTGGACAAGAAATATGCACTTTAGCACCCGGATGATTGGTGACTATCTCATACACATCAACAATAGAAACCAGTCTAGCAAAATAGTCGATTTCGGACTCTTTTAAGCCCTTAGGGTAACCCTTGCCATTGACTCGCTCATGATGTGATCGGGCGACTTTTATAGCGACTCCAGGAATACCGGGCGTATTCGATAATATGTCTGCACCGTATTCTGTGTGCTTTTCCATTTCTTTTTTTTCTTCGGGTGTTAAGCCTCGACTGTGTTTATCGAGAACCGCCTGAGGCACTTTAATCTCCCCTACATCATGTAGCAATGCCGCATAACCCAGATCGGAAAGTTGCCGATCATTAAGCCCTAGATGGCGACCGAAAAGTAAGCAAAGGATACAGACATTCAGACTATGGCGAACGGTATCTTGTTGTTTTGATTTTAGGTTACTAAACAGGGCGAGTGCGCTAGGATTGTGCATCACCCCATTAATGACTCCATGAACGCAGGTTTTAAGTTCAATAGGGCTGACCGCTTTGTTAAGTCGAAAATCATTGAGTACGTTATGCAATGATTTTGTTGTTGTTTCATAGACTTGACGCGCAATGCCTAATTCGTCTTGAAATTTTTTGTCATCAAGGTCACCAGAAAAATCCCCAGATTCCCGACGAGGGGCTGTTAAGATAGTCTCATTTGATGCTTTTGGTGCATGCTTACGTTTGTACATAAGAAGTTTATCAAGCAACGATGGATCACTTTTTTCTTCATTAATCTCAACATTGCGACAGAATTTTTGAAGTTGCTGAATTTGTTTTTCATTCCTGATGAGGAAACTTTGAAATAAAAAAGGTGTGCCTACCCACGGTCTGTCTAAGGCAGAAACATACATGCCAATTTCAAGATCTAAAACATCATATTTTATCATTGTGAATTCCGATAGGTAACGCTAGGTACACTTTGCATAAGCCATTATTTCTTTTTAATATAAAAAATCTGTGCATTTGATTGTTTTACAAACTTAATAATTTGATGACCCGCTTGGTCAGTATAAACACCAAAATCCAAATGTGCAGCGGGATCAGTGGCGATTACCTTTACCACATCGCCGCTCATCATTTCCATCAAGGCTTTTTTTAGCCGTAATAAAGGCAAGGGACAATGCAAACCACTGGCATCAACTTCCCGATTAAATTCAATCATAGCTGTGTTTAACATTCTCAATTTAAAGGTAGAGTGCCTATAATACCACTCCCTATTAAATCCACGAATTATCGCAACAAAATGGATTACCTTCCTATTTTTATAAACCTTAAAGGGCAAGATTGTCTTGTCGTCGGTGCGGGTGAAATCGCAGCACGAAAAATTGACTGCTTAGCGCGGGCAGGTGCAAAAATCACCGTGATTGCAACAGAAATAAGTGCCAGCGTCGCCACTATGCAAGCCAATCACGCGCTAACTTTACTACAAAAACCATTTTCGCCCGAAGACCTGCATGATTTTAAATTAGTGGTATCCGCTACCAATCATGATGAAACCAATCGCTTGGTTGCCAAAACCGCCGAACAACAAAATACTCTGGTTAATGTGGTTGATAATCCCGAACTGTGTAGCTTCATCTTTCCCGCTATTATTGATCGCTCACCCATTATTGCCGCTGTATCTTCAAGTGGAGCTGCACCTATTTTAGCACGCTTACTTAGAGCTAAAATAGAAACGATAATTCCGCCTGCTTATGGGCGACTAGCCGCGCTGGCTAACAAATTTAGACATCCCGTTCAGCAACACATTAAAAACCCCAAGCAACGGCGAATTTTTTGGGAACAGGTTTTACAAGGTAATATTGCTGAGTTAATTTTTGCAGGTAAAGACGAGCAAGCCGAACAACAACTACAGCAACAACTCAGTAGCCAAGAAAATAATCCACAAACTGGCGAAGTCTATTTGATAGGCGCAGGACCCGGCGCGGCTGATTTATTAACCTTTCGCGCCTTACGCTTGTTACAGCAAGCCGATGTCGTGGTTTATGACCGCTTGGTTTCTGCTGAAATTCTTGATTTAGCGCGGCGAGACAGTGAAAAAATTTATGTTGGTAAACAACGTGAAAAACATACCCTGCCGCAGGAATCCATCAACACCTTGCTAGCGGATTTAGCCAAAGCCGGCAAACGTGTTGCCCGACTTAAAGGCGGTGATCCCTTTATCTTTGGGCGTGGCGGTGAAGAAATCGAAACCCTCATGCAGCAAGGCATTCACTTTCAAGTCGTTCCGGGCATTACTGGACACAATTAGCCGCCCCCAATCAAACCATCGTTATTTACATGGGCTTAGTGGGGCTGGAAAAAATTTGCCAGTCTTTAATCGCGCACGGTAGTCCTGAAAATTTACCAATTGCCTTGATACAACAAGGCACGACGCACAATCAGCGCGTTATTATCGGCACTTTAGCCACCTTACCCGCACAGATTGCCCAATTGGCTATTAAACCGCCGACATTGATTATTATTGGTACCGTGGTGACACTCCATGAACAACTGCGTTGGTTTAATAACGAATGATTTTTAAAATTCAGCGACTGTTCATCAACTTTGTTGATAATACAAACCAACAATAGGTCACAAAAACGCACTAAATTTTTATGTCCTATTGCTGTACAAAGGTAAAGAAGTGAATAAAACAATTGAATTTTGCCGTTAAATTCCCTATTCTTTGCTAGCTCAAACATTTCCACATAAAAGAACATACGTTCTTTTTAAACCATCAAAGAGAGGTCAATATGAAAAAATCATTAGCCGCATTAGCAGGTATTACTTTAATCGCGTTAAGTGGCGCAGCATTCGCTGATGAATCCACTGAAGTCGGTAAAAAGATTTATGAACGTGCTTTCGGACGTGGTTGTGGCTCTTGCCATGACATCGCTTCAAATCCACAGTTATCTGAGTTAATTAAAGCAGACAAATTGGATAGAGCGACATTTGAAAAAGTGTTGAAAGAAGGCAAAGGCGGTATGCCTAAAGCGATTGAAACCATCATGGCATTAGCCCCTGTTACTAAAGCAGGATACGGCGAAGATCAAGCGGTTGACGCGCTGTATAACTATTTAAAAACTAAGTAATACGCATAAAAAAAAGCCGCTCCAATCTGTATGATTGGAGCGGCTTTTTTATGTAGAAAATATTAATCTTTGTGTAAATAACGCGTAATAATTTCTTTATAAGGTAATCGATGACGATTTTTAATCCAAATACCTGCAAACGCCACGAACATCAAACCACAAGACGCTAGACTCAAATAAACCAGCCGCTTTAACGCCGACATTTCTGCCATTAACTGCTCATTAGGAATTTTCACTTTATCATTGTTAGGTGCGTCGGAATAAGCGCGTAAGGCTTTAATATCATTACGCAAGTCTTCAATCGTCAGTAACGAATCCGGTGCAGTCCCTAAACGCACACTTTCTTCCAATGTTCTGAGCTTACTTTCAATTGAACCGCTAACTAAACCGACAAACTGCCCTTTAAGCGTATTCACCTCGGCAGACAACACCGGATTCATTTGATCGGCATAAACTTTAGTCGGGTTCAGTTTTTTATAATCGGTTAAATCATCACTCGGAAATAAAAAAAAGCCCGCTATCACAATGACCGACATCAGAAAAAAAACCGCGTATAACAACCATCGGTTTACTTTAACCAAGCTCTGATGATTAGCTGCTACTTGCAGAACAACTAGCTTGGAATCTTTTTCGTGACTATCGTTCATTATTAGTTTCCTCTCAACCTAGGCAAGAACACGCCGAGTTGGACAAATATTATTGTTATGTGGACTTTGCTAGCGGGCACACTACAAGCTTAAGTGTATGTCCTGTAGTTTTCAGTCGCTTATTTTAAACGTTTTGCGGCAGCAATGCGCAATCTTAACGCATTTAACTTAATAAAGCCTTCTGCGTCTTTTTGATTGTAAGCTCCCGCGTCTTCTTCAAACGTCGCAATACTTTCATCAAATAAACTGTCAGTGCTGGATTCACGACCGACCACAATCACGTTACCTTTATACAATTTCAGACGTACTTTACCGTTGACATTGGCTTGTGACGCATTAATCATGGTTTGCAACATCTGAAATTAACGACGCATAACGTGGCATTAGCTCATCTTTTAAATGCGCAACTTCTCTATCCAGCGTCAACGACTCAATCGCACGATGGGCTTTCAGCATAATTGTACCCGCTGGCGTTTCATAACAGCCGCGTGATTTCATACCGACATAACGATTTTCAACAATATCCAAACGTCCGATACCGTTCGCGCCACCGATTTTATTCAACTGTTCCATCACAGTCGCAGGTGAACACGCCACGTCATTAACCGCTACGATGTCGCCTTGTTGATAAGTCAATTCAATATAAGTGGCTTTATCGGGCGCGTTTTCAGGAGAAACTGACCAACGCCACATCGCTTCTTCTGGCTCTGCCCACGGGTCTTCTAATACCCGACCTTCATAAGAAATATGCAGCAAATTCGCATCCATCGAATACGGTGAAGTTTTACCGTGTTTCATTTCCACAGGAATGCCGTGTTTTTCAGCATAATCCAGTAAAGATTGGCGTGAAGTTAAATCCCATTCGCGCCACGGTGCGATAATCTGAATATCAGGACGTAACGCATAAGCCCCTAATTCAAAACGCACTTGATCATTACCTTTGCCCGTCGCGCCGTGTGAAATGGCTTTTGCACCTGTTTCATTGGCAATATCGATTAAACGTTTAGCGATTAATGGACGGGCAATCGATGTGCCTAATAAATATTCGCCTTCATAAATCGTATTAGCGCGAAACATCGGAAACACATAATCACGGGCAAATTCTTCGCGCAAATCTTCGATATAAATTTCTTTAATGCCCATTGCTTGCGCTTTAGTACGCGCAGGTTCAATTTCTTCGCCTTGTCCCAAATCAGCAGTAAATGTGACCACTTCACATTTATATACATCTTGTAACCATTTGAGAATAATCGACGTATCTAAACCGCCTGAGTACGCTAATACTACTTTATTAATGTCTGACATAATGTCTTTTACCTTAAGTTAAAAATGCAGAGAATTATACGCGAAAATACGCAATATGCCTGTATCGTAAAGTAGGCGCGAATTCGCTAACGCGCTCTTACGGGTCATTCGTGCTAACGCGGATAAATCCGCGCCTACATAAGACTACATAGTCAATCTAGCCGTAGCAATCGCCGCTTTTACTGTTTCAGGTGCAGTGCCGCCGATGTGTTTACGCGCCGCAACTGAACCTTCCAGCGTTAAATAGTCAAACACATCTGCTGTTATCAACGCTGAAAATATTTGTAATTCCTCTAAGGATAATTCCGATAAATCCCGCCCCGTTTCTATTCCCAAACGCACCGCCAAACCCACCACTTCATGCGCATCACGAAACGCCATGCCTTTACGCACTAAATAATCGGCTAAATCGGTTGCCGTCGCAAAGCCACGTTTAGCCGAATTATACATATTGTCTTTTTTAGCACGGATGTGCGGAATCATATCGGCATAAGCGCGTAAACAATTAATCAGCGTATCAGCGGTATCAAATAACGGCTCTTTATCTTCTTGATTGTCTTTGTTATAGGCTAACGGTTGCGATTTCATCAGCATTAACAAACTCATTAAATTGCCTGTCACCCGTCCAGATTTACCGCGCACTAATTCAGGCACATCGGGGTTTTTCTTTTGCGGCATAATCGATGAACCTGTGCAGAATGCGTCAGGCATATCAATAAAATCAAATTGCGCACTTGACCACAAAATCAGCTCTTCTGAAAAACGTGATAAATGAATCATGATTAAACTGCCAACAGCAGTAAATTCAATCGCAAAATCTCTGTCACTGACAGAATCCAACGAATTAGCCGAAGGACGGCTAAAACCCAATAATTCAGCGGTTTTATAACGGTCTATCGGATAACTTGTTCCCGCTAATGCCGCCGCGCCTAATGGCAACACATTAACGCGCTTCAAACAATCTTGTAAGCGTTCTGCATCACGGCTAAGCATTTCAAACCACGCCATCAAATGATGCCCAAAAGTGATGGGTTGCGCGACTTGTAAATGCGTAAAACCGGGCATGATAGTATCGGCGTGTTGCTCCGCCAAATTTAAAATTGCAACCTGTAAGCGGGTCAATTGCGCGTTGATGTGCTGAATTTCACTGCGTAAATACAAGCGTATATCAGTTGCCACTTGGTCATTACGCGAACGCCCTGTGTGCAGTTTTTTACCCGCAATGCCGATTAAATCCGTCAAACGCGCTTCGATGTTCATGTGAACATCTTCTTGTTTAATCGACCAAACAAACTCACCTTTGGCGATTTCTGCGCTGATTTGCGTTAAGCCGCGGCTAATATCATCGCGCTCTTGTTCGGTCAGAATACCGCAATGCGCCAACATGGTGGCATGAGCAATTGAGCCTTGAATATCTTGCGCCGCCATGCGTTGGTCAAAATCTACCGAAGCGGTAAAGACTTCAACAAAAGCATCGGTCGCCTCAGCAAAACGTGCACTGGAAAGTTTGTCAGAATTAATGTTAGTCATGATGTGTGTGGGCAGATGAAAAGTGCGAAATTATACCGCTAAATGAGAGTGACGGTATTTTTGAGAATGAAAGCTCATGCTCTGAGAAGTATTAAAGGGTACTTCATTTGGTAGTGGTTAAATTTGTAGTTTTATGTTTGTAGAGTGTCGAGCTAAATGATTGTACTAACTTAATTTAGCAAAATTAGCACATTTCCGAATTTTGCTTGGAAACGTGCTAAAACCAATCTTCACTGAAACTGGATAAATGATTGAGCCGTCTATTGCCCACATGGAGAGTAAAAAACACAATGCTGGGAGTTGCAAGCGTGCAAGCAAAGCTTGCACGCCTACGACTGGAATAATACGTTTAAAGATCGGTGGAATTAGAGCCAGTTGATCTAAATTTTATCAAGCCTTCAGGCACTTTTATCCCGTCATTTTCTATAAAGAATAACAGCGCGTCGTAAAGGTCTTTCAATTTAATCTTGCCTTTATCGTGATGCTTCTTTTCATACCAGTGTTTTTTACCATGTTCTCTACGCCACTCATAACTTTCTGTTTTCCAAGAATTATCATTATCTTTGTACTGTCCGAAATCATCATCTATTTCATCATGGTTATGAGAGATTCTTTCCTGATACCAGTTTAAAAATGTGGTGGAAGATTGCAATGATGTGGTCTGAGTCTGTGAAAACCCGAAGTTATTAATCACTTTAAGTAAATTAGCTAAATTAAACACATTAATTTCAGTACCATCATGATTACGATAATAATAATCATGATAATGAATATTGAAATTGAATCGTGCGTTAATAATAGCAATAATAGAGATAAAAATAGGCGTTTTCTCAACCGTCAATTCATTGACAGACGCGGTATTATCAACAAAAGTGTAGCCTAACTTGCTGGCTAGTCCTTTTAGGTAAGCAACATTATAACTTCCTCGGGTGTTAGTGAAGTTTTCAATGCCAAAAATAGCCGTGCCATTAATGCCCGCTGTATCTTTGGTATCGCCATCAATAAAGCCCGTGAAGTTGGGCGTAAAACTAGCAATTTGTCTGCCGGTGGTTACCGTTTGACTATTTGGAGTTACCGTCAATACAGGTGTGATACTGTACAAGAACCAGTCGCCTGCTGTGGCATAGCTAGGTGTCACGCCTGTATATGGCTGCGCGTAATGTTTGAAATCAGCAACCATACCATTACGACTGTTTTTTCCAGGATCAGTGGAATACACTAGCCATTGATTCGCTGTAATAGGCGCGGTTGAACCAGAGTTATTGACAAAATTACCACCGATAGCTGCCAATATGACTTTACCTTTGCCTGCATTGATAGTCGCACCTGAACCGAGTGTGATAGTGGGTGTACCTGCATCACGGTCAGCTGCAATCGCATTCGGATCACCTGCAATGGCGGTAAAATTACCATTCGCTGTAACGATGCGAGAATTCAGGTTGATATTACGCCCAGCTTGTAGCGTAAACGCTCCGCCGTTGTTACCACCAACAATAATATCAGCACCTGTCTTCAGCGTGATGTCATTGCTGGCTTGTAGCGTGACATTCGTGCCTAAAGCCAGTGTATCGGCTATAGTTGATGGATTAAAAGTCATGGTTTGACCAATCCCATTGTTATTCTGTGGTGTAACTATGCGGACTTGCCCTGCATCCACTAAGCCAGCGTTGTCCCAAGCACCATGAGACATTAAATAATTGCCATTACTCAGACCGATAATGAGTGGAAGATGAATGTTCATATACCAACGAGGATAACGTGGATACCAATCATTGCTTACAGAACCTGTTAGGCTGTTAATGGTACTAACAATGCCGCTAATCCCTGTACTACCATTGCCCCAAGTTACCGCACCTGCATCGGCTATTGTGCCATTGTCCCAATAATAACTGCTTACCACATAATTGCCATTGGTCAAGGTGGTAATGCCAAAGTTACCCACGCCATCATTCGCCGTAGAGCCTATCAAACTGTTAGTGGAGCTGATTGTACCGCTGATACCTGTTGAGCCATTACCCCACGTTGCCGCACCTGCATCGACTATTGAACCATTGTCCCAGTAACCACTAGCCACCACATAGTTACCATTGGTCAAGGCGGTGATACCACTCTGACCTAGATAGTCAAGACTCACCTCGTCACCTACTGTAGATCCGACTAAGCTGTTAGTGAAACTGATCGTGCCAGTAATACCTGTTGACCCATTTCCCCACGTTGCCGCCCCTCTGTTAGCATTCCAATTACTGCTACCCACCACATAATTACCATTACTTAAGGCGATGATGCCGCTACTAGCCACATTGTCATTCGCGTTAGAGCCTATCAAGCTGTTAGTGGCACTAATAAGACCGTGAATACCTGTTGACCCATTGCCCCACGTTGCCGCCCCTCTGTTAGCATTCCAATTACTGCTACCCACCACATAATTACCATTACTTAAGGCGATGAT
>NQJH01000083.1 GCA_002256685.1 Methylococcaceae bacterium NSP1-2
AGAAATGATTAAGCAATATTTGGAACATCATTTTGATGCCAAATCCGAATGATGAATTCAAGATGGAGCCGCCATAAGACGCGTCGTTTAGCCGACGCGTATCCGGACTTCCAGTCCATAACTCAAACCCACCAGCTTTTAGCTGGTGGTTGTTTAGTTACAAATCACATAAGGAGTTACACTTATGAAACACTCATTGAACGATTCACTATTGAAGCTTGGGGAAGAAAGAAAACCGCCTGCCGAGGAGCAAGCCATTGCTGGGATCGCCAAGCTGCAAACTGACATAATGAAAGCTACCAATCCCCATCTACGTGGTCAGCATCCCAAGGCACATGGATGTGTTGAGGCCGAATTTACCGTCTTGCCCGATATTCCCAAGGCATTACAGGTCGGCGTATTCCAATACCCGAAGACCTACAAAGCCATTATTCGGTTTTCGAACGGTAAGTCTGCCTCCGATCTCGACCCCGATGTGCATGGAATGGCCATTAAGGTATTCGGTATTAAAGGCAAGAAAGCTTTGCCAGCTGATGATAGTGATGTGCAGGATTTTATCTTGATAGACAACGAGGTGTTCTTTGCCAGCGATGCAGAAAGCTTACTGGGTTTCATGATGGCGAGAGTAGCTGCGCAGAAAAACCCAAACGCTGTCAAAGAGTTTATGGAAAAGAGCGAACATAATGCTCGCACTGTCGCTTTGGCTCAGAAAGCTCTGAAAAAGGAGCTTCCTTCTCCACTTGCGGTTCCATACTGGAGCACCGTCCCGTATAAATTTGGAGAGGGGGCTGTCAAGTATTCAGTAAAACCCGCAGAAAGCAATCAAGTCGCTATGCCCCAACCTCCTTCTGAGAATTACCTACGTGATGCGATGATTGAGCATCTCACCAAGCAGCAGAAGCAGGCTGTTTTCGACTTCTATGTGCAGGTACAGACTGATGCCGAAACGATGCCGATTGAAGATCCGACCGTTGTGTGGACATCACTTGAGGTCAAAGTTGCAACTATTCAGATCGCCCCGCAAAATTTCAATACGCCGGAGCATAATAAGCGATGCGAGGAATCCTCATTCACACCGTGGCATGCTCTGGAGGTCCATAGACCTCTAGGTGGCATTAACCGCGCACGTAAGCCTGTTTATGAGGCAAGTTCGGTGTTGCGGCACCAGCAAGTATCTTAGTAAGTAGCCGCATGGAGCTTGCGGAATGCGGGGGCTTTTCATTACCCAACATTCCGTTGCTCTTTAGCACGGTAGGATGGGTAGAGCGATAGCGAAACCCATCCTACCGTATTGTTAGACACAGTTTTTATTGAACACCCAAGGCTTAACCCATGCACAAAAAATTTCAATACAGTTTATTAATGCTAACGCTATTGGCATTGCCAACAACGAAAGCTGCCGATACTCATCAACAAGGGGGACAGACTATGTTATTACAATCATCCGCTTTTTCTCCACAAGGCGACATTCCAAAACGCTACACTTGTGATGGTGAAAATGTTTCGCCGCCCTTGAAATGGTCTAACTTACCCGCAAATACCGAGAGCTTGGTTCTGATAGTTGATGATCCCGACGCGCCTGATCCTGCGGCTCCGAAAAAGACGTGGGTGCATTGGTTGTTGTACAACATTCCACCGTCTGCTTTTGGATTAGCTGAGGCGGTTCAGACCTTAGAGTTACCAGAAGGTACGTTGCAAGGTATGAATGACATGAAAAAAACCGGTTACGGTGGTCCGTGTCCGCCGATTGGTCGGCACCGTTATGTTCATAAGTTGTACGCGCTGGATGTTACGCTTCCAGACCTTAATGAACCTGATAAAGCGCAGTTGGAAAAAGCGATGGCGGGGCATATTTTAGATCACCAAGAATTAATCGGTACTTACCAACGATAAAATTTTTGTAAGAGGGATAATAAAATGAAAGATAAAGTTATTATTGCCATAACCGCTATCTTAGTGATTGCATTAGCAATACAAACTTATATGGTTTTTCAATTAAATGACAAGGTTAATCAACTTAACCAGCAGGATGACTTAACGGTTCGGCAGCTCATTAAAAAGCCATCCGCAATCCCTAAACCTAAACCTAATGTGAATGATCCATTTCTTGATAATAAGTCTTGGGATCCTTATGGAGAGATGCAACGAATGCAGGCAGAAATGGAGCAGCTTTTCGGCGATTCGTTTTCACGGTTTCATAGCAATCAGCCTTTGGGCAGTTTTGATAAAACGCCTGAAGTTGATTTAAAGGATGAAACCGATGCCTATATTGTGACGGTCAATGCACCCGGAGCTGATAAGTCCTCACTAGATGTTAAGCTCAAAGACCAGCAATTACACATTGCTATTAAAACCGAACGCGCGGAAGAAATCGATAAAGATAATGGTCAATATCAACACCGCGAACGTTTTGTCGGTAAGTTTTACCGCGTGTTAACCTTGCCAGGTCCTGCGAATGCGGCAAAGATGACCACTGATTACAGCAACGGCGTGTTAACTATTCGAATTCCAAAGCAATAATATAATTTGCAAGACATAACAGCTCGGTAGGATGAGTAGAGACGATAGCCGAAACCAATCGGGTTGCAGTTCGTGCTTTACCAGTCGCGTTGTTCTACTCATCCTGCCGCATTTTATCGTCTACGCCCTTGCTGATTTTTAGGCTCTGGCTTGTTGGTGGTAACGTGTTTTTCTGTTGCCAGACCGGCATATTCAAACAATAAATCCAGTTCTTTGTTGGTGAGTTCGTAAAAACGGCTAGTTCTTAAACCTTCAGGTAATACGATTGGTCCATAACGGACGCGGATTAAGCGGCTGACGGTGAGAGTTTGTGATTCCCATAAACGTCTGACGAGGCGGTTACGCCCTTCACTGACGATGACGTTGTACCATTTATTTGCACCTTCGCCGCCTGCAAAATGAATTTCATCAAATTTGGCTTTGCCGTCTTCCAGTTCTACGCCCGTTTTTAGTTTTTCTAAGGTCGCATCGGGGACGTTACCCAAAATACGCACCGCGTATTCGCGTTCAACTTCAGTGGATGGGTGCATTAAACGATTCGCCAATTCACCGTTGTTGGTGACTAATAATAAGCCAGAGGTATTAATGTCTAATCTGCCGACAGCAATCCAGCGAGCCGTTTCCAGTTGGGGTAAATTTTTAAAAATCACAGGGCGATTTTCTGGATCATGACGGGTGACGACTTCACCCGTGGCTTTGTGATACAGCAATACGCGGGTCGGTTGTTCGGCAAACTTTTCCCAATGCACAACACGATCATTGACTTGTAAATAATCACCAGTTTTTAACTTTACGCCTTGAGTGACGACCGCGCCGTTGACTTTAATGCGTCCTTCGCCTATCCAGCGTTCGATTTCACGGCGTGAAGCAATGCCGCCACGTGCCAGTATTTTTTGTATGCGTTCGCCTGATGTGGTTGTCGGTGGGACAGCAACTTTTGCGGCGGGTTTTTCGGTGTCTGCCTGTGCTGATTTGGCTGGACGGGGTTTTTGGGTTGCTGATGGTGTGGGTTTTTGCTTACGCTGTTGTTTGGGGGTTTTCACGGCTTGCCTGTGGTGTAGGATTATCAATTATCGACTCATCGAGTTGTTGTATTTCTGCTAAAGTCGGTAGTTCGGTTAGAGAGCTTAGATTGAAATAATCTAAGAATTGTTTGCTTGTGCCATATAAGCTGGGTCTGCCCGGCACGGGTTTTTGTCCGATGACTTTAATCCATTCCCGTTCCAATAGGGTTTGTATAATACTGGAACTGACGCTAACGCCGCGTATGTCTTCAATGTCGCCACGCGTGACGGGTTGTCGATAGGCAATAATGGCGAGGGTTTCCATCAGGGCGCGGGAATATTTGGGTGGCTTTTCTTCAAATAAACGCGCAACCCAGTGGGATAATTCAGCTTTAACTTGAAAACGATAGCCGCTGGCGACGGATTTTAATTCAATGGGGCGCGGTTGATAATCGGCAGTAATGGCTACAATTGCCGCTTCTATGTCGGCTAGGTCTGGCTGTTCTAGCTCAGGAAAAACTTGTTGGATTTGTTTGCAGGTCATCGGACGATGGGCGGCAAATAAAATAGCTTCAACGATGTGTTTAATGTCCATGTATTCAGGCGGCTTTAACGCGTAATTCGCTGTAAGGTTCAGCTTGGATGATTTCAATAAGGCTTTCTTTGCCCAGTTCGAGGATTGCTAAAAAGCTCACCACAACGCCTGCGCGTCCTTCTTTTTGGCTAAAAAGCTGTGAAAAAATGCAGCTTTCGACGTTTTTAAGGTGTTCCAAAATGAATGACATACGTTCACGGACGGATAAAGGTTCTTGAATTATTTGATGATGACTGTGTTGGTCAACGCGTTTCAGTACCGCTTGAAACGCCAATAATAAATCTTTTAATGGTAATTCGGGCAACGGTTGCGTCACGCTTAATGCAGACACATCGACTAAAGTGCTGAACAGTTCGCGCTCCATTCTGGGTAAATCATCAAGTTGTTCAGCGGCATTTTTAATAATTTCATATTCTTGTAAACGGCGAATCAGCGTGGCGCGGGGGTCTTCTTCCTCGGCTGCTATTTCAATTTGTCTGGGCAATAACATTCTGGATTTTATTTCTGCCAATAAAGCTGCCATTAATAAATATTCCGCCGCCATATCCAGATTTAATAAGCCCATCAGTTGAATATAGGCAATATATTGTTGAGTAATTTGGGCAATCGGAATATTGATAATATCCATATTTTGCCGGCGAATTAAATACAGTAATAAATCTAACGGTCCTTCAAAGGTATCCAGTAAAACTTCCAGTGCATCGGGTGGAATATACAGGTCGTCGGGTAGGGTATGAACTATTGTGCCGTTGACAGTGGCAAGCGTGGGGAGTGTGGCTATTGCGTCCATTTTTAATAGTCGGTATTACAATCCAGCAATGGAAAAAAATACTTGCTGTGCGATAAACATCGGATACGCCAAAATCATACCCAATACATTAGTCGATAATAAAACCAATAAAATAATAAACCCAAACCGTTCTAATTGATTGTATCGCCATGCCCAATAACTTGGCAGTAGCCCCGTTAAAATACGACTGCCATCTAAGGGCGGAATTGGTAATAAATTAATTAACGCTAATACTAAATTAATTGAAATACCTGCTACACCCGTATAAATCAGCGGCAAAGAAATCGATTCAGTGCCTGCGCCTATGGTGACACCGACACGCGCAATTAATGCCCAAAAAATAGCCATTAACAAATTAGAGACAGGACCCGCTAATGCCACTACCGCCATATCCGAGCGTGGATTTTTAAAATTTCTGGGATCCACTGGCACAGGCTTTGCCCAACCAAAAATAAAACCCGTCCCTGTGATTAACAGCAATCCCGGAATAATAATCGTCCCGATTAAATCAATGTGTTTAATGGGATTGAGTGTTAAACGACCTTGCATATCGGCGGTGTTATCGCCGTATTTTTTTGCTACCCAGCCATGTGCGACTTCATGCACGGTGATGGCAAACACAACGGGCAATATCCATACAAGAATACGTTGTAATAGGGTTAAGTCATTCATCATAATGCTTGTATCCTTTAGATTTTACCTGCAAGCCTGAAAATTAAACCTGCAATAATAGTGATTTGTAATAGCCCTACGCCGACTACCCAGCGGATTAACTCTGATTTATTCTCAGCTATTTTTAATTCAAGGCGGAGTTCCATTTCTCTTAAATCGCGCTTGGTAGCTAGATCATCCAATTCATAATCATGCCGCGCCTGTTCCAGCGTATTCAGCACGGTAGTTTTTTGTAACTCAGTTAGAATTTCAGCCTGTTCTTCACTAAAGCCCACGCCTTTCAGTTTTTTAACAAATTCATGCGTATCAAAAGTTAAGGTGACCATAATCTAATTCTCGTACTATTAATCCAACATCGGGGCAATACCTTTGCCCTGTCTGATAATTTCTGTGCCATTACTGGAAAATTCAATGATGGTGGTCGGCTCAAATTCAATAATGCCCGCATCGATGATTAAATCCAGCTCGTGTTCCAGCTTCTCTCTAATCTCGTAAGGATCAGTCATCGCTTCGGTCTCTCCGGGCAACATGAGTGTCGAGCTAAATAACGCCTCACCTAATTCTTGTAATAACAGTTGTGTGACGGGATGATCGGGAATGCGTATGCCGATGGTTTTTTTCTTAGGATGTTGCAAACTACGCGGCACTTCACGCGTCGCATCCAAAATAAAGGTAAACGGACCGGGCGTTAATGATTTAATTAACCGATAGGCATCGTTACCAATTTTGGTAAAGGTAGCGACTTGTGATAAGTCTTTACAAACCAGCGTAAAATTATGCTTATCATCCAGCCGCCTAATGCGGCGTATCTTATCCAGTGCTTGCTTATCACCGATTTGGCAAGCCAGCGCGTAAGACGAATCGGTAGGATAGGCGATGACTCCACCTTGACGCAAAATCTCTACGGCACGATGAATTAATCGCAGTTGCGGTGTTTTGGGGTGAACTTCAAAAAACTGAGCCATGATTTACTAGAATATAAAAATAAATATTACATAATTATACCGTACATCAACTTAAGCGGCTTGTTTGAATATAACGATTGCCGCTTTTGCTAAAAACTTGAGTACAATAACCCCGTTACTGAAAAACACGGTTAGCTTAATGATTATTCGTATTGCCCTATTACTGCTAGTTTGTGCCTTTATCTTGTTAGGGTCGGCAGACCTATTGTCATGGTTGACCCTGCCCTACTTGCCGGAGTTCATCACGCAACTCGGCTTAGGCTTATTATTTTGTGCGTTTGCATTACTGTTAATAATGGGTTCGTTATGGATAGTTAAACAAATCGCTCAGGCGAGTGCGGCTTACTTTTCAGCCACACAGCGCGGACAGCGGCGGGTATTGTTTATTCAAACCAAACAACAACAGCTTAAACAATTATTTTATTGCCAAGCGTTACGCATTCATTATGTGCATGAACTGAAAAGACAACAGTTATTACGCCACAATAATCGCAAACACCTTGCCGCGTTATCCAAAGCCATAGACCAAGATTTACACGCCCTAAAAGCCCGTTTGCCCAGCACTGCGTTTAAGCAATTACAACAACAAAACCGCTATTATCGCCAGCAACAAGACAGCGCGGCGTTATTACAATTACAGCAAAAAATCACCACGCTTAGCTCATGACCATTAAAAACTGGCTGCTTAACACAGTTGAATTGCTCCATTCGATTAAAGACCAAAAGTTACGTTGGCAAACCGATAATCAAGCGCGGCAACTTCAGCTCAAGCAAGCACGAATATTGGCAGAAGACCAACTTGCGGCAGAAT
>NQJH01000004.1 GCA_002256685.1 Methylococcaceae bacterium NSP1-2
CTATTACGAGCAGTTGAAGAATTCCACATCTACATTGCTAATAATCAGACTTTCATTACCAACTACGGTGAACGCTATCGTCAAGGCGACAGAATCAGCTCAGGTTTTGTCGAATCTGCGGTGAATTACGTTGTCGCCAAACGATTTACCAAACGCCAACAAATGCAGTGGAGCCCGAAAGGCGCACATTTACTTTTACAGATGCGGACACGGGTACTCAACGGTGAATTAGAACAAACGTTTCGCAACTGGCATCCTAACTTTCGGGCGGTAAATGATGAAAAAATCAAAAAGGCGGCTTAGCCTCCCCCGACTTTGCATGCTCTCCAATTTTAGTAGACGTATGATGATTATGAATTTTGATAAGGTTCATACTATTTCTTTTCAGTATTTTGTGTGGATATGTTTTATTTAGTGTAGCCACATTAAGTTTGCTAATTTGTTCAAGGTGAATTAGCGTTAAGGAATCTAAGCCAACGCTCAGTAATTTTGAGTGCCTTGCTCCTGTTGCCTTTGCCGATAAGGTCAATCTATTTATAGAAACTCAGGCGTTGTTTGGTTTAGGTATAGGATTGATTGACGTGCATTTGGCAAGTAATGCCAAACTGTGGACACGCGATAAACGATTATTGGCAGTTGCCATGCGTTTTAACGTGGACTACAAGCCATGAGCAGACATCAGTGAATCTGACGTGAAGGGGAATTGTTTGAAAAGATTACTAAGGTATAACTGTCATGAGACAATGCACAATAAGCTGTGAACTTCACGATTATTTTGAAATTGCCTGTCTGTATGGCTATCGGGTGAAGCTGACGCTAAAAGATCAGCAAATCATTGAGGGCAAAGCACTCGATGTGCTAACGACTGCTGAAAAGCGGGAATACTTGATTATCGATAATGGACACGAACAGCAACAAATCGAATTAAACCAACTCAGCAATATGCAGGTTCTGACACCCAATGCCAAGTTTAAGAAAGTCTCTTTATTATTAACGCACTGTTCCGAATTGTGAATCTTTAACGCCAACTGTAGCGAATTTAGCTACAGTTGGTGTTCTATATCTGTATTTAGATAACGGTTACATTTTCAGCTTGCGGGCCTTTTTGACCTTGCGTTACGCTGAACTGTACTTTTTGACCTTCATCTAGGGATTTATAGCCGCCAGAGTTATTGATTTGTTGAAAGTGTACGAAAACATCGGGGCCTGATTGCTGCTCGATAAAACCGAAGCCTTTATCAGAATTAAACCATTTAACGGTGCCAGTAGTGATTGTAGACATAATGAGTCCTGTAATAAATATTAAGTAATAAAGCCATGAAGGCGGGTAAAGCAGAGAAATTTAGAAATTACTTAATGAAACAAGGACGAGCAACTATAAAGAGAAACATCGAAAAGGTAAACAGAGGGTAAATCAGATTTTCAAGCTAGAGCAAATTATAAGTATTTACTTATAAATGTCAATTTATATTTTTTTGTTTAACCATGGGTACGTTTAAACAAACGACAACAAATTCCCATAGGAATTTTAAGAACGCCATAAACGTTGCGTTCCTTGTTCTGTCCGACCAGACTTTATGATTTTATTGCTACCACAGTCAGGGTAGACGATTTCTTGATAACATGTCTGCGTCCCATCCTATACCAAACTATAATAGCTTTAACCCATTACTTACCAAAATTTCTTAGTGTACGTTTTCATCCATTCGGGCTTCAAAGCTTATCAGTCCTACTGGAAATTCTGCCAGCACTTGTGCGACGGGCAAACACCATCCAGACCCGCGCTGATGGGGCTTTAGAACTTTTTCCGTGAAAGCGCAGGAGTATTGGTTATCGCGGTGATAAAAAGGTAAGTCCACGGTTGTATTTCCCCAAATCTTTTCGCCCAGAGGCAGCTTATCGGCTTCACCCAGCAGCTGTGAAAAGAAACGCGGTGCTACCGTAATGACGGTACGCCCACCAGCAATACGCGCATAAGCGCACAGATGAGCGGCGTGTTCTCCCTTGACTGCCAGCGGCAAATAGCTTCCTTGCAAAAACACTTCCGACCAGCGTTCCCGCAACGCCAGCGCCGTTCTAACGACCAATAGTTTGGGCAGACCGTCTTCCAGCTTGTCACATAATGCGCGTACCTCTGCGCTACGTTGTTGTGATTCCAGTGTGTCTAGCGTCCGCAATGTATCAAGCAGAGTTTGACGGTAGCCGAAATCAACGGGTCGTCGATTATCAGGGTCTACTAGACTGAAATCCCATAATTCGCAACCTTGATAAATATCTGGCACACCCGGTACAGTGAGTTTTATCAATGTCTGCGACAGGCTGTTGAATAGTCCGAGCCGCGCAATCCGCCGTTGAAAAGGCTGGAAATCCGACATAAATGCACTTTCCGGTGGCGAATTTATCAGCGTATCGGTAAATGTCAAGATTGCGTTTTCATAGGCGGTATTGGGATTTATCCAACTGGTATGAACTTTAGCTTCACGCACCGCTTTGACCAAGTATTCCGCTATCCTGACGCTAAAACTTGCCATTTCATTTTTATCTGGCTTACCTTGCGGCCAGATGCCAAGCAAGGTCTGATAGATAAAATATTCATCGTTGACTGTGGGTACTAGCATCCCATCTACCGTGTGTTTTAAGCTCTGGTTGGCGTGACTCCAATGTCGTAATGCTAACCGCCAAGCCGCTGGTATTTCAGACAGCACATTGAGGCGTGCGCGTACATCCTCGCTACGCTTGGTGTCGTGAGTGGACGTAGCCAACATTGCATGAGGCCAATGCTCTGCCCGCGCTTGGTTAGCACGATGAAATGCACTGCGGGTTACACCGAATTGACGCGGATCACCGCCGACTTCGTTGAGCGACAACAAGCGGTGATAGATATAAGCACTGGTGTCCTCCAGTCCTTTCGCCATCACTGGGCTGGTAAATTGCTGGAATTTCATCGCAAAGGTGAGTACCTGCTGATAGTACGCAGGTGATTTTCTGTCTGCCGCGCTCAGTGTGAGTACATTTCGCAGAAAATCGAAAATACTGGGATCTGCCGTTGTACTTCTGCGTTTAGCTGCTGCCGTTGCCTGTTCAATGTTACGACGGTCTTCTGGCACAACGTCGCGGGTACTGATGTAACCACGATAGACGGGGAAACAGGCGACTATTTCAGCCAATGCTCTACGCAATCCATTTTCCGTGTAATCACAGGTATGACGGTCGGCTTCGGCGATTTTTGACAGTTGGTTAGACAACACATTCAGCTCGCCTGCCAGTGCGGTTTTCATAATAAGCTTTTTGGAACGGTAAAGCAGGTCATCGAAATCGATACGCGCTCCGATAAAGCTGTTATACAGGCGGGTCATACGCTCGGCGTTACTGGTTGCCACAAACAGCCCGTTGAGCAGATTAGTAAATTCGTAACCCGTCGTACCCTGCACTGGCCAACTGCTACGCAAATCTTCGCGGACTGCTAGGATTTTTTCCACCACTAAATAAGGTGAGTGTCCTGTTTGTCTGCACTGCTCGACTAGCTTGCAAAAATACGCCTCTGGATTGTAGAGTCCATCGGGATGATCCAGACGTAAGCCATCCAGCTTACCTTCCTGAACCAGCCGTAGCACTAACTGGTGAGTCGCATCAAAAACTTCGTCATTTTCCATACGCAGCCCAGCCAGATCGTTAATATCAAAAAACCGCCGATAATTAATCTCGTCCGAGGCTACCCGCCAGAACGCCAGCCGATAAGCTTGCGCCTTAATCAAGTTGTGGAGCAGATCAAAACTGGATGGTTCCCCTGCCGTGCCGTTGAAGAGTTGTAGATTTTCTTCCAGAAATAAGGCGATGTCGGAAGATTGGGCAACGAGACCGGCAAGATGCCGTTTATAGACTTCCTTGTCGCGTCTGCGTTCAAGCTGACGTTCAGACGAGTCCTCATCACGGGGCGGAAGATTACGGAATGCAGTAACCAGACTCTGGTATTCCATCAGTAATGGATTGTCTTGCCCTAATTGGGTACTCAAGGACTCTATCCGATGCGCGAGTATCTGCGGGTATTGCGCTGGATCTACTGGAAAATGGTGTTCGTAGTAGTAAATGACGAATTCACCGTGTTCCGCATCAAAGCGCAGTTGTAATTCGGCATTATCCAACACTGCACCATAAGCGTTACCCAACACGGGTAATAGCACCTTGCCGTGCAGTTTAGCCTTGATAGGTGTCCAGTCTATATCAAAGAACCCAGCATATTCGGATGCTTGACCGTTTTCCAGCACGTCTAGCCACCAGTTGTTATCCCCGCCCTGTACGCCCATGTGATTAGGCACCACATCAAGTATCTGCCCCATACCGTGTTCAGCGAGGGTTGCACAAAGCTGCTCAAACTCCTGATAAGTGCCAATTTCGGGATTTAGGGCGTTGTGATCAATGATGTCGTAGCCGTGCCGACTACCGGGTCGCGCTTTCAGATAAGGCGAAGCATACAGGTGAGAAATGCCCAGCTCACGCAAGTAGGGAATAATCTCGCGTGCTTGGTTAAAGGTGAAATCGCGGTTGAATTGCAGGCGATAAGTGGACAATGGAATGCGTGGTGCGGGCGGTTGAAATAAGGCTTGTTCACGCTCACTACCTTCCCCCGTTAATAGCCAGCGAGAGGCGTTATCCTGAGGTGCAAGAGGTGTAACTGGCTCAGCCGATGTGCTCTTATCCGCAATTTCATGGCAAGCGGTTAGGTTTGCTAGTGTCTTAGGCTGTTTCATGTTGTGCCTCCTTGATAAACCAAGCCGCACACCAAGGCGGCATAGTCCCAGTGGAAAATATCTCCATTAGGTCGGTTTGGCTAAGATAGACGGGAGTACCAGTAACAGGCAGGATACCGTTAACCGAAGCATCGCCTAGATTAGCCAACAATGTCAGTTGGGTGCCATCACCTAGACACCAGCGCACGATTAGACCCGATACGCCGATTAATTCAAATACGCCTCCACCGCTGATGCCTGATAAATGCGGTATGACATGCGTGCGGCGCAATGCCAGTAACTGCCGGTAATGTTCCAGCCAAACTTTGTGCTGTGGTTCGTTCAGACAATCCCATACAAGCTTGCAGCGTTCAAAGGTAGCCGAATCGTTAGGATCGGGAATACGCGCTCGTGCGACGGGGCTGGAAAACTCACGGAAACCAGCAAATTCGCGTCGTCGCCCTTCGGTGACTGCGGTGGCTAGTTCGCCCTGAAAATCGCAGAAAAACTGGAATGGCGTTGCCGCTGCAAATTCTTCACCCATGAATAGCATCGGCGGTGAGGGTGATAGCACTAATACAGCTAGCGCAATTTGTAGTGGTCTTTGTTCTGCAAGCATGGCAATACGTTCGCCGTAAGCGCGATTGCCTATCTGATCGTGAGTCTGAGTAAAGTTAATGAAAGCACTGGGCGACAGCTGTTTGCTAGGCTCACCGCGTAGTTGTCCATCGCGAAAGGTTGATGGCTCACCCTGAAAGGCAAAGCCTTCTGCCAGACAGCGTGCCAGATGGCGTATTGGCTGATTGGCATAATCGGCATAGTAGCCGTCGCATTCTTTGGTCAGCAGGACATGTAAGGCATGGTGAATGTCGTCGTTCCACTGGGCGGCAATGGTTCCTTGTTGTAGATAACTAGCGATATTAGCATCGTTCTCCAGTATCAGATGCACTTGCCGAGTGCGTCCAAATCTTTCGTGTACTGTCGCAGCCAATTCTGTCACGATGTCTGGTTGGCTATTATCAATAATGGCGTGTATTGCATCGAGCCGCAGCCCATCGAAATGGTATTCTTCCAGCCAGTACAACGCATTATGAATGAAAAAATCACGCACAATGCGGCTATCGTCACCATCAAAATTAATCGCCGCGCCCCACGGTGTATGATGGCTTTCGCTAAAAAATTGCGGCGCATAAGCATGAAGATAATTTCCATCCGGTCCAAAGTGGTTGTACACCACGTCCAACAATACCATCAATCCGAGAGCATGTGCCGCCTGCACCAGTGCCTTTAATTCGTCTGGTGTACCGTAACTGTGGTCAGGCGCAAACAGCAGCACACCATCATAGCCCCAGTTGCGTGTCCCCGGAAAATCTGCCACCGGCATTAACTCAATGGCAGTAATACCTAATTCTACTAGGTAGTCAAGACGCTGCATGGCAGCCGCGAAAGTCCCTTCATTCGTGAAAGTACCCAAATGCAGTTCATAGATAACGGCTTCATGCCAAGGACGACCTTGCCAAGCCGCGTCCTGCCAGCTAAAAGCCGTCGCATCGACGACCTGACTGGGACCGTGTACGTCTTGGGGATTGGCACGCGACGCTGGATCGGGCACGTCCAACTCATCGTCCAGCCGGTAATAATAGAGCGTCTCAGATTTCGCCTGTAACGGCAAAGTCTCAATTTGAAACCAACCCTCTGCAAGCGCGTGCATAGTTAAAATGGTTTTTTTTCCAGTGTCATTTTCAAGGATTAACTCGACCTGTTTTACGGCGGGTGCCCACAGGCGGAAACGTATGTTGCCATTAGGCAGCGGACAGGCTCCAAAAGGCATATCATGCGATCTTTTCATTGCGTCCTACCTTGTTTCAATAGTATCAATGCCCGTCCATGCACAGGGTAGTTTTGCCCGACTTTGTAGCGAGAAGTTTCGGGTATACCCGTGCTATCAAAAGTATCAAGTAATACCTCCCAATAGGAATGCTCATCAAACTCTGGCAGTGTAAAGGCAATATCCTCATGATGTGCATTGATTAGCAACAGCAGATTATTGTCGATTAAACGCTGTCCGCGCCCGTCAGTTTCGATCAAGGAATCACCGACAAGGTGCAAACCAAGACAACGTGAAAATGGCTGATTCCAGTCGTCATCACTCATTTCTGAGCCATCGGGATTGAGCCAGATAATATCTTTTACATCGCCGCCACGAATGGCGCGTCCCTGAAAAAAATAGCGTCGTCGTAACAAGGGATGCTCTTTGCGCAAATTGATAATACGCTGGGTGAATTTAAGCAATTCCTGATCCTGCGATTTCAGTTCCCACGATAGCCAGCTAATCGCGTTGTCCTGACAATAGGCGTTGTTATTACCCTGCTGGGTACGCCCCATCTCGTCACCTGCAACCAGCATCGGAACGCCTTGTGAAAACAGCAGAGTAGCGAGAAGATTGCGTTTTTGACTGGCACGCAAGGCATTAATGGCTGGATCATCAGTTTCTCCCTCAACGCCACAATTCCATGAATGGTTATTGTCGTTACCATCGCGGTTGTCTTCTTGATTAGCCTCGTTGTGCTTGGTGTCGTAGCTCACTAGGTCATGCAAGGTAAAACCATCGTGCGCACTGATGAAATTGATGCTGGCATGGGGCTTACGCCCGCTGCGTTCATACAGGTCGCTGGAGCCTGTCAACCGTTGCGCCAGTTCCCCAAGTAGCCCGCCATCGCCTTTCCAATAGGCGCGAATACTATCGCGATACTTATCGTTCCATTCTGCCCATCCCATCGGAAAATTTCCCACTTGGTAGCCACCTTCGCCCAAATCCCAAGGTTCGGCAATCAGCTTAATAGTGCTTAATACAGGATCCTGACGGATGGTGTCGAAGAAAGTCCCCAGTTGATTTACTTCGTGTAACTCCCTAGCCAGTGCAGAAGCTAGATCGAAACGGAAGCCGTCAACGTGCATATCCAGTACCCAATAACGCAGACTGTCCATCATCAACTGGAGTACGCACGATTGCTGCATGTCCAGCGTGTTACCACAGCCAGTGTAGTCCATGTAATAACGTGGATCATCGGGCATTAGGCGATAGTAGGAAGCATTGTCTATACCACGGAAGGATAAGGTTGGACCAAACTGATTTCCTTCGGCGGTATGGTTGTATACCACGTCCAGAATGACTTCAATTCCCGCTTTATGGAGAGCCTTTACCATGGTTTTAAACTCGCTTATATCGCCGCTCGCCGAATAACGGGAATCAGGAGCCATAAAGCCAATTGTGTTATATCCCCAATAATTACGCATCCCCCGTTCAACCAGATGGCGGTCATCGAGGAAAGTATGTACCGGCATCAGTTCAACCGTTGTTACGCCCAGATGCTTAAGGTGTTCGATGGCTGGAGCCATCGCTAATCCGGCGTAAGTGCCGCGAAACTGGGGTGGAATGTCTGGATGCTGCATGGTAAAGCCTTTAACGTGCAGCTCATAAATCACCATATCCTGCCATTGAATATCGGGGGATTGATCATTTCCCCAGTTGAAGGTCTGATCAATAACCCGACACTTCGGCATGACACTGGCATTGTCACGACGACTAAAAGACAAATCTTCGCGCTTGCTGCCGATACTGTAACCAAAATGGGCATCACTCCAGCGCGGCGTTCCTACTATATCTTTTGCATAGGGTTCTATCAGCAACTTGTGCGGATTGAACCGATGTCCTTCTTCTGGGCAGTAAGGTCCATGCACCCTGAAACCATAAAGCATTCCGGGACGAAGCTCAGGTAGATAGCAGTGCCAGACAAAATCGCTACGTTCTTTCAGTTCGACGCGCTGGACTTCGTTCTTTCCTTTAACATCGAATAGACACAACTCAACTTTTTCAGCGTGTTCGGAAAAAATGGCAAAATTCACGCCTTCGCCATCCCAATAGGCGCCGCGTGGATAGGGACGGCCGGGCCATACAGCAGTTATAGGTTTAGTCATGATAAGTCCTCACTGTTGAATTATTACTATCTATCGGTTGTAAGCAAAAACTGTGCATTTGGCAGTAGCCTGTCCGCAGTCTATCGCTTATAGTAGCGACAGAACTCCAAGCAGCGGAATGCCTACCCAATTTGGGCGACTATCAAGTTCGTAGCGCACCTCATAAAGAGCCTTTTCCAGCAGGAACAGGTCGAGCAAACCACGCTGCGAAGCATCCGGTGCGAACAACCCAGAACTGGGCACTATTTCATTATAGGCGGTAAGGAAAACGCGCCCAACCTCGGCTTCCCAGTCGCGCACCAAGGGTTCAAACTTTGCCAAATCCGCAGGGCATTCGGTACTGGCGTGCGCAAGTGCTGTGTGGGCGGCATAGTTGAATGATCGCAACATACCCGCTACATCCCGCAAGGGCGAGTGTTTGTGGCGACGTTCGGCAAACGGACGCGCCGGTTCGCCCTCAAAATCGGTGAATACGAAATCATTCTGGGTCAGTAGTATTTGCCCCAGATGAAAATCGCCATGATAGCGGGTCTTGATCGCTTTAATCTGTCCGAAAACACAGGCACTAATGCGATCCGTCAGTGCATCGCGGTGCGTGAGTAAAGTTTTTGCTGTTTCTTGAATAGTCCCAACCAATCCTTCCGCCCGATGCTCAAGCAGATCCAGTGTTGCTGCCGCCTCTGCTTGCACCCGCAGTATCCAGTCCGTGAGATCAGTGTCGGTAATCGGTTCGGGATCGAAAGCACAATCTCCTGTCACTTTCCCCAGCGCATTGTGCAGTTCACCCGTACGCTGACCGAGCGTGTGCATCAGAACCAGATAGGCACTATGTGCTTTTGCGGCTGCTTCGACTGGCTCGACTGCGGTGCGACATTCTTCTAAGAATCGACTCAGGTAATCCAATGTGTAACTCCAGCAGTCGCCCTGATTTTCAATATAGCCCTGTAGTAATGCCAGCGTCATGTTGTTACCGTCGCTGCCTTGATACTCGACTACACCGAGCACGGGTGCTGTATGGGGGAAGTGAGCCACGTCGGTTAAAAAACGCCCGATCTCAAACTCTGGATGCGTACCAATTTGTAGATGCCGATAGCCTTTCATAAATAGCTGTTCACCCAACACAACAGCGGTATTGCTGCCTTGTGTGCTAGGCGGACGAACCGACAGATTAGCGAATGCTTCTCCGGCGAGTGTAGCGAAAGCATCAGTAGGCATGAAGCTGATAAAGCCTTGTTCGCAGGGTAATGTTTGACGTGTGCCGATGGCTTGTACTACCGCCCGACAAAATGCCCCGTCAGCAAAGGCATCGCCGATGATTCCAACTTGTGCCTGTTGGCGCACTTTGGCAACGGTCGTCGGCGACATACTGTGCAGGCGTTCTTCGTCGCCATTTTCCCACGCCAAAGCGAGGGGTAAAAAGTAACTAAGTGGCTCGCAGGCTGTTCTTTCAATCTGAGTTAGAGCCACCAGCCACTTATAATCAGCCGTTACCCATTCGACATAATCACTAATGACCACACGTCGTACCACTTCGCCCTTGGCTCCATACCAGCGTTGCGCTGCGACAAAGCGCGGCAATACGTCTTCTTCAAGTTGGGTTCGAACTTTTTCCGCCATCGCAATGCGCGACGGTACAACCCGATCCCGAAAGAAGCTGTACCAACCTTCGAACAGCACCAACGTCGGTAATTCTTCGGGTTGCAAGTGTTCTTCATGCCAGACTGGAACCTCTTTGCCATCGGTTAGCCGAAACCAGTAGTAGTGATGTCCGGGTAAGGTGAGGAGATAGGGTAATTCACCAATAGGCGGGAAAGCCGAACGTCCAATCAATTCCACTGGCACATAGCCCTTATAAGCGGAAAGATCAAGTTCGACTGCTTGCGCGGCACGCGCTAGGTTGGCGACACATAAAATAATGTCGTCTTCGTAGAGTCTGAAATAAGCGAGTATCTTACGATTTCTGGGGTGCAAAAAAAACAGCTTCCCGCGCCCGAATGCCTGATGATTTTTGCGTAGTGCCAGTACCCGCTGCATCCAATTCAACAGTGAAGCACGGTCGCGTTGCTGCGCCTCCACATTGACTGCGCCGTAACCATACACCGAATCCATGATAGGCGGCAGATACAGACGCTGTGGATCGGCGCGAGAAAAGCCGGCATTACGGTCTGGACTCCATTGCATGGGGGTACGCACGCCATTACGATCACCTAGGAAGAAATTGTCGCCCATGCCAATCTCATCGCCGTAGTAGATGATGGGTGAGCCGGGCATGGACAACAGCAAGCTATTCATCAGCTTTATTTTGTCGATTTCATTATCCATCAGCGGTGCCAGCCGGCGGCGAATGCCAACGTTCACGCGGGCGCGAGGATCGGCGACATACATCTGGTACATATAGTCACGCTCTTTGTCAGTGACCATTTCCAGCGTAAGTTCGTCGTGATTACGCAGAAAAATAGCCCATTGGCAGGTTTCAGGAATATCGGGAGTTTGCCGCATGATGTCTACGATAGGATGTCTATCTTCCTGAGCAATCGCCATATACATGCGCGGCATTAGCGGAAAATGGTAAGCCATCTGACATTCATTACCGTCACTAAAATAGTCGTGGACATCTTCCGGCCACTGATTGACCTCGGCGAGAAATATGCAATGCGGGTAATACGCATCGAGTACCGTGCGCATTTGTTTGATCACGGCGTGTGTTTCAGGCAGGTTTTCATTTTGGGTGCCATCACGCACACACAGATACGGGATCGCGTCCAGACGCACACCATCCACGCCCTGATCCAGCCAAAAACGCATTAGTTTGATAACCGCTTTCACCACCTGTGGATTATTGAAGTTAAGGTCTGGCTGGTGCGAGAAAAAACGATGCCAGTAATAAGCATGAGCTTCGTCATCCCACGTCCAGTTAGATTTTTCGGTATCATTAAAAATAATGCGTGTTTCGGGAAACTTCTGGTTAGTATCGCTCCAGACATAAAAATTACGTTTGCTGGAACCGGCAGGTGCGTGGCGTGCCGCTTGAAACCATGGATGCTGATCGGAAGTGTGGTTAATGACTAGTTCAGTGATAACCTTGAGATTGCGGCGGTGTGCTTCTTTCACGAACTGCCTGAAATCAGCCATAGTGCCGTATTCAGGGTGGACATTGCGATAATCAGCGATGTCATAACCGTCGTCGCGCATAGGCGAAGGGTAGAAGGGTAACAACCAGAGCGTGTTCACGCCTAAATTCTGAAGATAATCAAGTTTCTGGATTAATCCAGCGAAATCCCCAGTGCCGTTATTGTCACTATCAAAAAAAGCTTTGATGTGCAGTTCATAAATGATGGCATCTTTAAACCAGAGCGGGTCTTCCATCCATTGTGCGTTGTTATCCACGACTGTTGTTTTTATATCGCCAGTTTTTGTTTTGTTCATGATTTTCTCTTACAAAAAGTAGTCGAAGTCGTGTTCAGTATGTACCCGCCGCCGTAATTTGAAAATATGTGCAGGGGCTACCTGAGGATTGATTTCTACATAGTTGCGCGGTCCATTCCACAAAAAACGCGCGGATGTCAGCATATCCTGCATCTGATAAACGTTAAGCGCGTCCAGCCCCAGTGCATTCAGCGGCAGTGTGACCCAGCCAGATTGGGTATGATGCGGATCCAGATTGGCGACTACCAGAATGGTGTCCAGCTTATCTGCGGTCGTTTTTGCGTAACAAAGCAGATTATCATTGTCCACTTCAAAAAATTGCAGACGGTGATCCTGTTGCAGTGCGGGGTTTTCCCGACGGATACGGTTCACCCGTGCGATAAAATCCTTTAGGCTGTCTGCACGGTCAAGCTCCCATTGCCGCACCTGATATTTCTCGGAATTGAGATATTCTTCTCCACCGGCATCGCGAGGAGTCGCTTCCATCAACTCGTAAGCGGGGCCGTAAATGCCATAATTTGCTCCCAGCGTAGCTGCAAGCACTAGGCGTAGCATAAACGCGGGACGACCACCGAATTGCAAATATTCAGACAGAATGTCCGGCGTATTCGGCCACAGATTGGGGCGGAAATATTCGCGTATTTCAGTACGGGTGAATTCGGTGAAATAGGTTTCAAGTTCGCGTTTCGTATTGCGCCAAGTGAAATAAGTATAGGATTGACTGAAACCCAGCTTGGCAAGACGGTAAGTGATTTTTGGACGGGTAAAGGCTTCCGCCAGAAAAATTGTCTCAGGGTGACCGCGCTTCACCTCGCCAATTAGCCATTCCCAAAACGGGAACGGCTTAGTATGGGGGTTATCGACTCTGAATAGTGTAATCCCTTGCTTAATCCAAAACAGGAACACATCCAGCAATTCTTGCCATAACTCATGCCAGTTGTCGGTTTCAAAGTTAAACGGAACAATATCTTCGTATTTTTTGGGTGGATTTTCGGCATATTGAATACTGCCATCCGCTCGATGGCAGAACCATTCTGGATGCTCACGCACATAAGGATGATCGGGAGAACATTGAAAAGCAATGTCCAATGCAATATCAATCCCCAGTTCCCGCGCTTTCATCACTAGGTGCTGGAAGTCATCCAGCGTACCGAGTTGCGGATGAATTGATTTATGACCACCCTCCGCTGTGCCAATCGCCCACGGGCTGCCTACATCGGACTCAGTCGCCACTAACGTGTTATTTGCACCTTTGCGTTTAGTCAGACCGATAGGATGAATCGGCGGTAAATACACCACGTCGAATCCCATGGCCGCTATATAGGGCAAACGCTTTTCACATTCAGCGAAGCTACCGTGCTTCATGTCATCGCTTACACAGGAGCGCGGAAAAAATTCATACCAAGTACTGTACTGTGCTTTTACTGGCTCAGACCACACGCTTAGCAGATTGGGATAATCCGATGCTAAGCTGCGATCAGAATATTGTTTCATTAAGCTTGTTAGGGTTTTGGAACTCGCCAATACTGCGCTAGCCTCAGCTTTAACCGAGCGCAATTCTCTAGCAAACTGTTGGAGCTGTAATTGATTTTCACCAGTGGCACGCGCCGCCGCCTCCACCAGCTTCGCGCCGCCCCGAAGTGCCAGCGCAATATCCTGAGCATCATTACGACGCACAAATTCCTGCTGCCAAGAAAAAAAATGATCAATCCAAGCCGTTATCGTGTAGACATATTGACCCAGTTCAGTGAGTGGGAATGACGCGTGCCAACGATCATTGCCCAAAGGCAACATCGGAACTTCATGCCAATTTTTTTCAGACTCGTGTCGGTAGCGCAACACACAAGCCAGTGCATCGTGGCTGTCAGTAAACGCATCAGCCTCAACCACCACAGCCTGACCGATGACCCGCTTGATAGCAAAACGCCCAGAATCGATTTCTGGTTGTACCTTTTCGATAATTACCCGCTGTCTGCCATCAAGTTTCATGATACGCCCTCCTTTTTGAAGAACAGCACAGCCAGTGGTGGCAAACGTAGCATCAATGAATGATACATGTCACCCGCAGAGACCGGAGCTGCTTCAACGCCACCAAAATTACCTACACCGCTGCCACCATAAAGCTCAGTATCGCTGTTGAGTACTTCATGCCAGTAACCACCGCTGGGTACGCCGACCAGATAATTTTCACGGATGACGGGGGTAAAATTGCAGACTACCAACAACACATCGTCAGGGTTATAACCACGGCGCACAAAGCTCACCACACTTTTTTCCGCGTAGTTACAATCCATCCATTGAAAACCGTCACGGCTGAAATCTTGCTGATAGAGTGCGGGTTCACTGCGGTAAAAACGGTTGAGATCCTCGACCCAGCGTCGTAGCCCAGAATGTAGCGGATATTGCAGTACCGACCATTCCAAACTTTCGTCGTGCTGCCATTCGCGTTTTTGTCCAAATTCACAGCCCATGAACAACAACTTTTTGCCCGGATGCCCCCACATATAGCCATACAATAAGCGCAGATTGGCGAATTGTTGCCATTCATCACCGGGCATTTTTCCGATCAGCGAACCCTTGCCATAGACCACTTCATCATGTGACAAGGGCAGCACAAAATTCTCTGAGAAAGCATACCAGAGGCTGAAAATAATCTGTGCATGGTGATATTTTCGGTTCAGCGGATCTTCTGAAAAATACCCTAGCGTATCGTGCATCCAACCCATATTCCACTTCAAACCAAATCCCAGACCGCCAATATTGGCGGGACGGGAGACCATCGCCCAAGCCGTCGATTCTTCGGCGAAAGTCTGAGTATCGGGATAATCACGATAAATAGCCTCGTTCAGGTTGCGCAGAAAACTAATCGCCTCCAGATTCTCTCGTCCACCATTACGGTTAGGAATCCATTCACCTTCTTTGCGACCATAATCCAAATAAAGCATGGAGGTCACAGCGTCCATGCGCAGTCCGTCAATATGATATTTATCAAGCCAGAATAAAGCACTGCTAGTCAGAAAGGCACGTACCTCGTTTCGACCGTAATTGAACAGCGAACTATGCCAGTCTGGTTGATAGCCTTGACGCGGGTCAGCGTGTTCAAACAAAAAAGTGCCATCAAAATGACCGAGACCATGCGCATCGGCGGGAAAATGTGCGGGCACCCAGTCCAGAATCACGCCAATACCGTACTGATGTAAGCTATCCACCAGAAACATGAAATCTTGTGGCGTACCGTAACGTGCTGTCGGCGCAAAATAGCCAGTGGTTTGATAACCCCACGAACCATAAAAAGGATGTTCTGTCACTGGCATGAGTTCGACGTGGGTAAAATTCAATTCTGCGAGGTAACGGGGCAGCCATTCCGCCATTTCACGATAAGTGAGAGAACGATTGCCATCTTCAGGAACGCGCTGCCAAGAACCTAAATGCACTTCGTAAATGGAATAAGGCGCGTTCAGCCGGTTTTTCTCTCCGCGTTGCGCCATCCAATCAGCATCATTCCAAACATAATCCAGTTCCCAGACACGCGAAGCGGTTAACGGCGGTGTTTCCCAGTAGAAAGCAAAGGGATCGCCTTTATCGGCACTTTTTCCATCACGCGAAACAATGCGATATTTATAGATTGCTCCGACCGATACATCAGCAATAAATCCTTCCCAAATACCTGATTCATCGTTACGCAGATGCAAGGGATTTACGGTTGCATCCCAATGATTGAAATCACCGATAACCGAAACGGCGGAAGCATTAGGTGCCCATACGGCAAAGTGAGTGCTTTTTACGCCATCAACGATAATGATGTGTGAGCCCAATTTTTCATACAGGCGAAAATTTTTGCCTTGTTTAAACAAATAAATATCAAGATCCGTAAGCAGGTTGGCGTGAAATACGGCTTCTACGGGAAGATTCGTTAATGTGGACATTTACTACCCTCATTGTTTATTTTGGCGGATTTAATGCTTGGTATCACCTCTTCACATAAAGCTATGGTTTATTCTCATGGTTTTTTTAGTGAGGATACATGATGATAACACCACAACAGCGACAAAGACATCTGGCAAGGTCTGAACTGTACGCTAAAGAATTTTAAGCGTCTCTGAAAGCTAATTTAGTAGTCTCTTTCCAGCATGGAAGGCTAAACCACCGCTCTTTAGGTGGGTGTGGATGTCAAGGTGACCAATATTGTAGCCATAGGCATGATCCCCGCGAAAAAAACCTTCTTAGCGGGTTTAGTGTGTTTGCCAATGTTCAAATTCTTTGAGGCAATCAATCGCGTTATCGACCGGTGCCAACACTTCTAACAAGGCTTTGCTACGATTAAATAATGGCGGTCATTTGTGAGACTCCTAACCCACAAGTCGCTCTTAACTGGGCAAAAAATTCAGAGTTAGGTTTTGAAACGGCTTTGCGTTCCCGTTCGCGCTGAATCCGTATTGCCGCTTGTTCATAGGATTCGCCAACTTTGGCTAAGCGTTGAATATCACTTTTAGCGATGCCATGAATAAAAGAATTTTCATGGTTAGTGGGTGATAAGGTATTGGTATTGCGTGGCTTCGTTGAGAGATACCAAGGTTGTTCTAACAAACCGTTTTTTCCTTTATCAATCAAACTTCTTAAATATATTTTTGGCGGTTTTCTATTAATACCGCGTTTAATGCCATCGTTAAAAATGCTGATAGCATAATCGCGTTGTTGTTTGCTTAATTGACTTAAGGACTGCTTAGCTTCTTTTGTTTGCTGGTCATTCAATTCGAGCAAAACAATATTATTTAATTCATCTTCAACGATAACACCAGAATCGTTATTGTTATTGGTGTCGTGGCTGTTGTTGTTTTGATTAAGAATTGTTTTTTCATTGTTCTTTATGGGTGAACGCTGTTCACTAGGTGGGTGAATAGCATTCACTACCGGGGGTGAATAGGATTCACTAGGGGTATGAATGGCATTTGTTGCGGGGGAAGTTGCTGTATTAACTTGTTCACTAGCAAAACCAATGATTGTATAAAGATTGCTACGGTTGCTACCTTCATCATTTTTTCTAAACAAGCGTTTAATTAAGCCGATTTTTTCTAGCTCCTTAATACCGTTTTTGACGCTGCGTGGGGTTTGCCCTGTATCTTCAGCGATTCTAGTAATAGAGGGAAAACAGGTGTTATTTTTGTTAGCACGATATGCCAGTGATACTAAAATAATTTTTGTATGGGCTTTGAGATTGCTTTGTTTCCATGCCCAATTAATTGCGCCGATGCTCATAAGTAAATTCCTTATTGGCTATTGCACAAAGTTCGAGTAAAATCCTCAAACGTTAGCTTTGTGTTTTTAGCCAATGTTGTATATTGGTTTAATAGAAGACTTACTAACGGTTTGCCGACCTTTAGTAAGATATAAAATCGAGGGCTTAGAGTAATCTAAGCCCTTTTTTTTTGCAAAAAAATTACTTTTATTATTTTGATTTAATGATTTATATTGCTTTGAATGGAATTATATACCATAATAAATTATATGAAATAATATGATATTATTTCATTACAAATCATATCACGTCATACAGAATGGTTTTGAGAGTCAAGCGCGTAGAGACCCGCTAGTTAACGCAATGCACTATTTTGGTATGCAGTTGTTTAATACTTTTACACTTTATTTTTTCATGTACATCAAGACGTATCACTACACTGAAAAAACCGTTAGTGAGTATATAGTTGTGATATT
>NQJH01000296.1 GCA_002256685.1 Methylococcaceae bacterium NSP1-2
TTAATGACGATTTAAAAACCATTGCAGTGACTGCGCAAATGAACAAAGATACGGATGCGTATTTAACCAATAATACTCAGTTCTGGGTGGTTCGACCACAAATTGGCTTAGGGGGTATATCGGGTTTAGGCACACTATTGTCGGGTGCTTATATCGCAATTAAGCCTGAAAAAGGCAAAAAAGAACATCACTTTACGGGGCTCACTATACCGCCTGTATTAGCAACCAATCAGAAAGGTAAACAATTTATACTGGAAGCGGCTAATGTCGGTTCGATGCGTTCTGGAACGCCGATTAGCTTTCATGGCATCACGGTCGGTGAAGTACTTAATTATGAATTAGCGAACGATGCCGATAACATCAAATTAACTGTTTTCATTAATGCCCCTTATGACCAATTTATTCGCAAAAACACCCGCTTTTGGATAGACAGTGGTATTGATTTATCGGCGGGTGCGGATGGTTTTAAAGTCAGAACGGGACCTTTAGTTGCGTTATTGAGTGGCGGCATTGCTTTTCGTACTTCTCCCAATGATAAAGTCGAGGATGTTGTCTCTGAGAATACGGCTTTTCAACTGTTCGATGATTATGATGAATCCACGCAAGTGGTTTATCACAAGACGGTAAAAGTAGTGATGTTTTTTAGTGGTTCAGTACGCGGATTAGCAGTGGATGCACCGGTTTTATTACGCGGTATTCCCATTGGTAAAGTGACTGATATTAACCTAGAAATAGATGCAAAAACCGCTGATATACGCATTCCAGTCGTGGTTGAAGTAGAGCCGGATCGCATTAAAATAATTAATAAACAAGCCGAGCTAACGGTTAAAGATAATATAACTCGTCTGATTGAGGAAGGCTTACGCGCACAATTACAAACAGGAAACTTACTCACAGGGCAGTTGTTTGTTGCGTTAGATATGTTTCCAAAAGATAAAATAGTGACGCATCAGAATGATACCGGCTATATGGAATTTCCAACGACACCCAACACCTTGGATCAAATTACCCATTCTGCCCAAGCCATCATGGATAAAGTCTCCAAACTGCCTTTGGATGAGACGGTAGCAGAAGCGAACAAGACCTTGAAATCCTTACAGGTTACCGCTAAAGAAGCCGACAAAGCCTTAGTGTCGGTTAAAGGGACATTAGGTAATACCGATGCCGCGATGAAAGCGGCAGATAAAACCTTGAAAACGGCGGATAATGCGATGAATTCAGCACAACAAGCATTAATCACTTTAGCACCCGGTTCGACTACGCAGTACGAACTGCACCAATTACTGCAAGGGCTTACTCAAACGGCAAGCTCCGTTAAACAACTCACCGATTATCTGGAACAACATCCTGATTCTCTCATTCGTGGCAAAGAAAAGGACTAGCGAGCATGTTAAATAAATACTTAAACGGATTAACACTCTGCGCTAGCTTTCTGTTAACAGCTTGCGCACCAACACCACCGACTAATTTTTATACACTGGAAGCACTGAATCAGCCGGTAGGGTCTAGCACCACTAGCGCAAAAAAACGTCTGATTGGACTAGGCCCGCTGTCATTACCCGCCTTAGTTGATCGTAAGCAGATTGTGACGCGTGATGAAAATAACGCGATACAAATGGCGGAATTTCACCAATGGGCAGCCCCGTTAAAAGACAATGTGCTGAGTGTGTTAAGTAAAAATATGGCGGCATTACAGCCGAATGTTATCGTGCGAGCCTATCCGTGGAGTGTTTATGGCGAAATGGATTATCGCGTCATTATTGATATTAGCCGTTTCGATAGTCAACTGGGTAAGTCGGCAAATCTTGAAGCGAACTGGGTAATTATGGAAGAAAAAAACCATACCATTATCGGCAATGGTCAAACTAACATTCAGCAGCCACTGAATGATGCAAATTATCAAACTATAGTGCAAGCACAGAATAAACTACTCAGTGAGTTCAGCCGACAGTTATCAGTGGCACTGCAACAGCTACCGCAAAAATAGTTAAACTTTTCTACTGGCTATGAACGCTGACCTACGAAAAGCACGAAAAAGTATTAATAGATATTTTTAATAGCCATTAATAGTCTATATAAACAATTGCATTCTACTTTGCCAAAGTAGAATGAATACCCGCTGATTTCTTGCTGAGTAATTAAGATTAAATTTATTGGAGGTGGGTTAAATCTGGAGTCAAAAAGCTTTAGCTTTTTGTGATTCGCCAATAGCTAAAGCGATTGGACTCCATGATTTTCATCCTGATAGCCTGTTAAATAACAGATTTAACCCACTACCAATTTATTAATGGCGGAATTTTTGTAAAACCACCGTGTTGACCAACTATCCATTTTTATATAACAAATGAATAAAAAAGAAGCTATTCGATCTTATCTATTGATAAGTGTTTTATGCGCCAGCCCTTTGGTGATGAGTGCCGAAGAAAAAACTGAGGCACTTGATTTGAGTGTGGAAGACTTACTCAATGTTGAAGTCACTTCCGTTGCCAAAAAAGCACAATCTTTGAATGATGCGGCAGCAGCGGTGTTTGTCATTAGCAATGAAGATATAAAACGTTCGGGGGCTACCAATATTCCTGATGCGTTGCGTCTAGCACCCGGTCTGGATGTGGCTAAAATTGATGCTAATAAATGGGCAGTCAGTTCACGAGGTTTTAACGGTCGTCGGGCTAATAAATTACTGGTTCTAATCGATGGTCGTAGTGCCTATACTCG
>NQJH01000297.1 GCA_002256685.1 Methylococcaceae bacterium NSP1-2
ACATAATGCAGCGCGACGGTTAATTCCACTGTGCCTAAGCCTGCGGAAAAATGCCCACCTGACACACTCACCGATTGCGTTAAACACTCCCGCAGTTCTTTCGCTAACGGCTTGAGCTGGTCTCTACTCAGTTTGCGGACATCAGCGGGATAGTTGATTTGATCAAGTAGTGAGGTTTGTGTGGTCATATTAGTAGAGGGGTTCGCGATAGAACATTAGGATAATGCCAATCTGAAACAGAGCGGCAACAGAAATAAAACCAGCAATGCTTTTTCCCGGCTTATCGAGTTTTAATTCTAGCCAGCGACCGCAAGCTAGAATCAGGGAAAATACACCCATTGTGGTGTGACCGACTTGAATCAAAAACGCGCTTTTAGGTTGAAAACCAACATGCGAATGCGTCAGCAACATCAAACCACCAAAAGCCGCTAACACGGGAAATACTAACGGCAGTCTGCTATGCGGTTTTTTACTAACGCGTGCGGTCAGTTCAATAACACCTAAAACAAAGACTAGCAAAGTCGCAATACGGTGTTGTAATACTTCACCATTATTAAAGGTGCTGTCCCAAAAACCAATCGGACCTAAAGGCCAGCTTTCTGCATCACTACGAAAAAACAAAAAGATACCTAAGCAGAAAAAACCGACGGGCCAGTATTTGCTCAAGCCCACATATTTATTGGTCTGTGCCAATTTCATATACGACATCATGGCAAAAAAACTCATGGTAGTGAGAAATATCCCTGCCATATTGTGATTGTAGTTTGACCATTCAGTCGCCGCCATCGAAGGCGTTTGGTCAATAATAGCCACACGTCCTGCTTCACCTGCCAGTAATGCGACATGCGTCGGTGAGCTGGTTTGCGGGATTTGTGGATGAAACGTATTTAACACTTCTTGCCAGCTTGCGGTCAGATGCGCAATATCAATAGCGGGTGGTTGTGACGCTAAACTAGCGGCAGTAAATAATAAGGTGATTAAGACAAAGGTTTCCGCTTCAATATAATAAGGCACACGATTGTTTAAAGCGAATGCGTCCCCCGACCGTTTATAAGCGATAACAGCGGATTTATTGAGATACGCAAACCCTAACGCTAGGCTCATTAAACAGATTTTTACCAGCAATAAATTACCGTAGCCTGTACCGACAAGTCCGTTCCAAGTATCAATGTACTGTAAGGTTACCAGTACACCTGAAAACAAAATCGCCACCACGGACGCAATACCAAACTTGGAAAATCGTTCCAGCAATAAGGGCCAGCAGTCAGCAGATACTTGTTGTTTTTCTCGTAATAGCCACAGATTAACCAGTTGAAAAACCCCACCTATCCACGCGGCGGCGGCTAATTGGTGGAATACTGTAAAGGTCATTAGAAAATAGCGATTATCAAAACGTCCGGCACCGTGTATTAACCACGCGCCTGAAATAATCATGGGTAACGCCACGAAACCCGTGGTTATCCAATGTTGTTTGGAATACGGGTGATGACGCAATACTTGATAAACATAAGTCGCTAACACTAAGGTCAGCACAGTGCGAATAATACCGCCGACAAATTGCGTGGTATCAGCAAATTCAGGAAATGGCCAGCGTTCAAGCACGGCAGTCATCAACCAGATTTTAAGAATGATTTTAAAAACCTGTGCCGCTGCCAGTAAAAAACCGCCTTTGTATAACAAGGCAATGGTTTTTTCCATTAATAACGGATTAAATTTGTCCTGTTCCAACCACGGACGCAATAAAAATAACCCCCAAAATAAGCTACCAATTGCTAAGGCGTAGCAAATCAGGTCAAAGCCACCAATCAAAGAGTCGAGAAAATCTGCAATACCTGCCATGATAAAAGCCTAGGGTGTAACGGTAAAATGAATCAAGTCTTCAGTTAAATGCCCATCAGCGGCAAACACTTTTAGACGAATTGCATAATCACCGACGGCTAAAGGCGGCACAGTAATAATGATTTGCCCTTGTTTATCGCCATTAACCGCTGATAATAATTGATGTTTATCGCCTTTACTGACCAAAAATAATTGCGATAAGCCCAGCTCTACTTTCGAGTTAAACGACAGCTCTACTTTGCTTTCTTGATTGGCATGAATCGGTGTTACTTTTAATGAATAATCAGTAACTACGGCATGAGCGAATGCCACAGAAGTCTGGCACAAAGACAAAAGCAACAGGCTAAATAGGAGTAATTTTTTCATAGTCGTGATTCCCTTATTTTTTAAGCGCGTGACCTGCTAAATTTTTACCTAAATCCCAGATTGCACCTGAAATTTTATGGGTATCGGCAATGGTTTTATCAAATGAGCTAACAATATGATCGCGGTCTTTAGATGTTAAATTTAAAGGTGGCAACAGTTTGACGACGTTCATGCCGTGTCCTGCCACTTGCGTCAGAATGTGCTGTTCTTTAAATAATGGGATTGTAATCATTTGACAGAACAAGCCTTTATTCGCCGCTTCTATCATTGTCCAACCTGCTCTTAGGGTTAAACTTTTCGGGGCGTGGAATTCAATGGCAATCATCATGCCTTTGCCGCGTGCTTCTTTTAAGAATTCATATTTAGGAGCTAAAGCATTGATGCTGTTAATAATGTCCGTGCCGACTGTTAAGCTGTTTTCCACCAGCTTTTCTTGTTCCATCACATGTAGCGTCGCTAAACCTGCCGCCATTGCCATATTGTTTTTGGCAAATGTCGAACCATGCAC
>NQJH01000084.1 GCA_002256685.1 Methylococcaceae bacterium NSP1-2
TTACAATGTTTTTTGGAGTGCTGATCGATTCTCTGATGAACACGCTATCGAAGCAGGGGTTAATGTGTTAATTAACAACGAATTAGTAACAACGGTTAATTGCGCTGGTGAAAATATTGTCAACAATCTTGAAGGCATTGATCTGAAACCAACGGAATAAGCGGGTTAATTGTTTGAATCTGGCAGTTTAAAAATTTCGCGGGCGGCAGTCATTATATCGTAGCGTTCGTTTTCGGCAGCGAGACGGATTTGGGTGCTGGGTGTGTGTATCAGTTTGTTGGTTAAACTGTGTGCTAAGCGATTCAATGCCTCTTCCGGTGAAACCCCATTTTTTAATGAGGCGAGAGCTTTTTGTAACACTTCATCACGGGCTTGTTCAGCTTGATGTCGGTAATCTCGAATAGTGGATTGCGCCCCTTGAGCGCGTAACCACGCTAAAAAATAATCCACTTGCGTGTCGATGATTTCTTCGGCTTGTTCTGCTGCCTGACGGCGCGAGTTCATGTTTTGGGTGATGGTGTGCTGTAAGTCATCAACGGTGTATAAATACACGTCACGCAGTTGCTCAACTTCGGCTTCAATATCACGCGGTACGGCTAAATCAACCATGAACATGGGTTTATGTTTGCGTTTTTTTAACGCACTTTCTACCCGTCCTTTGCCAAGTATGGGCAGTTGACTGGCGGTTGAAGAAATCACAATGTCGGCTTCAGCAAGGTGATTGGGTAGTTCTGATAAATCAATCGCGTACCCGTTAAACTGCATCGCTAAAGCATGGGCTTTATCGTAGGTACGATTAGCGATAATAATGCGCCCTATGCCTTGTTGCGATAAATGCCGCGCCGCGAGTTCAATGGTTTCACCTGCACCGATCAGTAAAGCAGTTTGTTCGCTGAGTTTGTCAAAAATTTGTTGCGCGAGTTGCACGGCGGCGAATGCCACAGACACAGGGCTAGAACCAATAGCGGTGTCAGTGCGAACTTTTTTAGCGGCAGTAAAAGTGTGTTGAAATAATTTACCGAGGCGTTTGCCTAGCGTACCGGCTTCGAATGCGGCTTGATAGGCGGTTTTCATTTGCCCTAGTATCTGCGGTTCACCCAGAATCATCGAGTCTAGTCCACAGGCGACACGGAATAAATGCCGGCACACGGATTTGTCGGTATAGCTGTATAGGTAAGGAGTAAAGTCGGTGGGATTGATGTCTTTATTTCGTGCTACCCAATCAATCAGCACTTGTTGATTACCCGTGGTAGTGCAGTAAAACTCAGTGCGGTTACAGGTGGAAAGAATTGCTGCCTCGTTGATTTCTTTGAGTTGCCAGAGATCTTGTAATGCAGATTGCAGCCTGTCTGCTGGAAAAACGAGACGTTCACGAATGGAAACGGGTGCGGTATTGTAGTTAATACCTACTGCAAGAAATGTCATAAGTTAGCTTTAAGGTTCAAAGTTCAAGATACAAAAAGACCAAAGGGGGATTTTTCATTGTGTGCCTTAGTAGTTGATTTTTACATATTATGGGGGTCTATTCTAAGAAATATACTGGTTTTATCCAAATGTAATAAATCACCTGTCTAAATCCCCTCGTTTTTCTGCTAATCTATAGTTAATTATTTGTGTCATAGGGTGGGTTGTTGAGTGTTAATTTTTAGAGTGTTTTTCGTAGTAGGCATCGTTTTGCTGAATAGTTGCGCAGGTTCGCCGGAGAAGGTGAATAAGCCATACAAATCAACTGCATCCGTTAAAGTAACAGAGACTAAAGACAAAAACCGACAAAAAGAAGCAAAAACAGACATCGACCCTGATGTACTGTTTATGTTGCTGACGGCAGAGATTGCTGGACAAAGAGAACAGTATGATGTGGCTCTTGAGGGCTATATGGAAGCGGCTAAGCGGGTGAATGATCCGCGTTTTGCTGAAAGAGCCGCCGTGATTGCTATGTATATGAAAGATAGCAAAAAAACCCAAGAGGCGGTGTCGTTATGGCTAAAGGATGATGCTAAAAATCTGAATGCCAGAAAAATTGCTACGTTAGCCGCACTTCGGTCAAATGATAAGCCGCAGGCTATTGAGCATTTGTCGGTACTACTCAAAGCGGATCCTGCTAGTTTTGAAAGCACATTGCTTGAACTGTCAGCGGTGTTACAAAAAGAAGAAAAACTCGATGTGGTTTACGATACCTTGACGATGATGTCGCAAAAGTATCCAAATCAAGCAGTTATTTATTTTGTCCAGTCGTTGTTAGCCATACAGGTAAAAAATGGGGCTTTGGCTGAGCAACAGATACAAAAAGCCTTGAAAATACAACCAGATTGGGATAAAGCCTTAATTCTTCAGGCGCAAATAGCGATGCTGTCTGGCGATATGAACAAGGCAAAAACAACGATAAAAAATGCCAGTATCAAGTACCCCAACAATGAGAAAATTAAAAAGTTGTTGGCACAGATGTTAATAAAATCGGAAAACTATAAAGAAGCGGGTGAAATTTATCGGCAATTGATCGCCGCTAATCCGAAAGATATTGAAAGCGAAGTGACCTTAGCATTAGTGTATCTACAGTTAGATCAGGACGAACAGGCGGAAGAAATTTTTACTAAATTGCTGGAATTGCCTGACTGGCAATATCAAGCCCGTTTTTATCTAGGCAAAATAGCAGAAAAACACCAAGATATTGATCAAGCATTAGCTTGGTTTGATAAAGTAACCGAGGGTGATTTTGCATTTGATGCCTCGCTGGAAGCGGTGTCTTTACTGATAAAAAATAAACAATTCGAGGCAGCCAATGTTCGATTGACTGCGTTGCCTAATCGATTCCCCAAACAAAAACAGCGTATTTTGTTAATTCAGGCAGAGATGTACAGCCAGCAAAAACAATACGCCAAGGCTTTCGACTTGTTGACTAGCGCACTCGCTGAACAGCCCGATCAACCAGAATTATTATATACACGGGCGTTAATCGCCGAGCATTTGAATAAAAAGGATGTCTTAGAAAAGGATTTAAAACAAATTTTGGCAAAAGAACCCGATAATGTTGAGGCATTAAATGCACTAGGCTATAGCTTATTGGATGATCCTAAACGTTATGCTGAAGCAGAAGTTTATTTGCAAAAAGCCTTTAAATTGCGCCCCGATGAAGCGGTGATTATGGACAGCTATGGGTGGTTACAATTTAAAATGGGGCGTACTCAAATCGCCTTGGATTATTTGCAACGCGCTTACGCGAAACAACAAGAAAATGAAATAGCCGCTCATATTGCCGAGGTGTTATGGGCATTGGGCAGAAAGGATGAGGCTAAAAAATTATTTAATAAAGCTATTAAAGATTCGCCAGAAGATGAATATCTATTGGATTTTCAACAACGAATTTTAAATAAAGCGAAATAATTGTGCTGTATTCTAAAGCAAGAGTAATCCTCTGGGGATGTTGGGTGTTGTTATTGTCGGGCTGTTCTTTTTTTACCGTAGAACCCCCTAGCATCCCCTATTCAAAAACGGCAACATTGCCACTCTACAAGCTACAGCAGTGGTCATTTGAAGGCAGATTGTCAATTACAGGACGCACCGATTCTTGGACGGCAAATGTCGATTGGCAACACAGTGCCGATAAAGAGCGCGTAAAACTATCAGGTCCCTTAGGACAAGGGGCTACGCTGATTCAATTGAGTAAAGGCATTGTGACTATCGATAGGGGCGATGGTAAAGTGCAAACTTCAAACCAACCCGAAGCCTTTATCAATCAGCAACTGGGGCTATTTGTCCCTGTGCAGTCATTACGCTATTGGGTCATTGGTTTACCTGAACCGAATCAAAATTTTGTCGAGACGGCAACCGGCTTTAAACAAGCAGGTTGGCTGATCGAATACAAACAAATGCAAGCCGTCAAAACGACTACTATGCCTTACAAAATTAACGTGACGAACGAGCAAGTCAAATTAAAATTAATCGTCGATGAGTGGCTTTTATAATGACACAAACCCAAAATAATTCCTCAGGATGGGGGCAAAAATGGCCCGCCCCTGCAAAATTAAACTTAATGTTAAGAATTGTTGGTCAGCGAGCCGATGGTTATCACTTGCTACAAACCGTGTTTCAATTTGTCGATTTATGCGATTGGATAAGCTTTCATCCTGCCGATGACGGGCGCGTTTATTTACAAAAAACCCTAGTAGGCGTTGCCGAAGCCGATGATTTAACCATCAGAGCAGCAAACTTGTTAAAAGCTGAAACAGGCTGTTCTTTAGGCGTGTGCATAGACGTAGAAAAAAATTTACCGATGGGCGGCGGTCTTGGCGGCGGCAGTTCTGATGCCGCAACCACCTTAGTCGTGTTAAATAAATTGTGGGGACTTAATCTTTCAACCGAAAAATTAATGACCTTAGGTCTGTCTTTAGGTGCGGATGTGCCAATATTTGTCTATGGACATTCAGCATGGGCAGAAGGTGTTGGGGAAAAGATAGAAGAAATAAATGTTGCAGAACAATGGGTTGTTATTATTAAGCCCGATTGTCATGTTAATACAGGAGAAATTTTTTCAGCTAAAGAATTGACACGCGATAGTAAATCAATCAGAATAGCCGACTTTACAGCAGGGCAACACCAAAATGATTGTATTGAGGTGGTTTGCCAGCGGTATCCATTCGTTCAGAATGCTTTAGTTGATCTATCTGAGTTTTCAGAAGCAAGATTAACTGGAACAGGAGCGTGTGTTTTTGCACAGTTTGATTCAAAAGAATCAGCGGTCAGAGCCTATCAGTCACTTGAAAGTAAGTGGCAGGTTTATCTGGCGAAAGGCATAAACGAATCGCCTTTGTTTACAAAGCTCCGAATGGATGGCTATCTATCATGATTATTGGGTCGTCGCCAAGCGGTAAGGCACGGGGTTTTGATCTCCGCATACCAAGGTTCGAATCCTTGCGACCCAGCCATTATTTATTTCCACTAAACTCTATTGGGAGTCTTGAATGAGTGACACCTCTATGATGGTGTTTTCTGGAAACGCTAACCTTGCTTTATCGGAAGGAATCGTTAAGAGTCTCAATATGCGCCTAGGGATGGCAACAGTCGGTAGATTCAGTGATGGCGAAATTGCCATAGAGATTGAAGAGAATGTGCGCGGCAAAGATGTTTTTGTTATTCAGCCGACTTGTTCTCCTACCAATGAAAACCTAATGGAATTGCTAGTGATGATTGATGCGCTTAAAAGAGCATCCGCATCACGAATTACAGCGGTTGTGCCGTATTACGGCTACGCACGGCAAGATAGACGCTCACGATCAGCGCGTGTACCCATCAGTGCCAAGTTAGTTGCAAGAATGCTTGAGCAAGCAGGCGCACATCGGTTGTTAACAGTTGATCTACATGCTGAACAAATTCAAGGATTTTTTGATATACCTGTTGATAATGTGTACTCATCACCCATTCTTTTAGGCGATGTGTGGCGGCAACAATATCAAAATCTAATTGTGGTTTCGCCTGATGTTGGTGGTGTAGTAAGAGCCAGAGCCTTGGCTAAACGCCTAAATGACGCAGACCTTGCCATTATAGATAAACGTAGACCTAAAGCTAATGTGTCTGAAATTATGCACATTATTGGTGATGTCGATGGACGTACCTGTGTATTGGTTGATGACTTAGTCGATACGGCGGGGACTTTATGTCACGCAGCGGCGGCATTAAAAAAACACGGTGCTGTTAAAGTCGTTGCCTACTGCACACATGCCGTCTTATCAGGGTCTGCTATGAAAAATATCAATGCCTCTGAACTTGATGAATTAGTGGTAACGGATACTATCCCGTTAAGGCAGGATGCAATTGAATCAGGAAAAATAAGACAGTTAAGCGTAGCAGAAATGCTAGCCGAAACAATAAGACGTATCGCAGTGGGTGAGTCAGTCAGTTCGCTCTATGTAGATTAACAGTTGCCGATTGAGAATTTAGTGTGCGTGTTTTAAAGCACGCGCTTTTGAACAAAAAAGAGTGAGGAAAAATGTCTAACGTATTTGAATTTGTTGCCGAAAGTCGTGGGCAATCAGGTAAAAGCGCAGCAAAAAGAGCGCGTCGCATCGGTAATGTACCAGCAGTGATATACGGTGGGCATAAAGAGCCACAAATGCTGATGCTCAATCACAATGAAGTCATTAAACATCTTGAACATGAAGCGGTTTATTCGCATGTGTTAGATGTCACTGTTGACGGAAAAACAGAAAAAGCCATTTTAAAAGGCGTACAACGTAACCCTGCAAGATTTCAAGTTCAACACTTGGACTTCCTGCGCGTTGATATGACCGAAACAGTAAAAGTACATGTTCCTTTACATTTTACTAATGAAAATATAGGCGTTGGTGGTAAAAAAGGCGGTATCGCTGCTCATTCCATGACAGATGTAGAAGTCACTTGCTTACCTTCAGCATTGCCTGAATACATTGAAGTCGACTTATCGACTTTAGATATCGGTGAAACCCTGCATCTTTCTGATCTGGTATTACCAGCAGGCGTTAGCCTTGTCGTATTAGCGCAAGGTCCAGAACACAATTTACCTGTCGTTTCTATGATGGCTTCAAAAGCGACTAAAGACGATACTGCTGCTTAACAATGATTAAACTCATCGTTGGCTTGGGTAATCCGGGTCGGCAGTACGAAAAAACCCGGCATAATGCCGGGTTTTTGTTTTTAGACACCTTAGCAGACCAATTAGGCTGCACTTGGGTTAATGAGTCTAAATTTCAAGGAATTTTTACCCAAGGCAAGATTGCTAATACCCCCGTCATGCTATTAAAGCCCGACACTTTTATGAATCGAAGTGGTCAGTCGGTTGGTAAAATTGCCCGTTATTACAAACTACAGCCCGAAGAAATTTTAGTCGTGCATGATGAATTGGATTTTAATCCGGGTATTGTCAAACTGAAAAAAGATGGCGGTCACGCAGGGCATAATGGACTGCGAGACATCATCGCGCATCTAAATTCCAATCAATTTTACCGCCTAAGAATAGGTATCGGTCGCCCCGCTGCGGGCAAAGTCGTTGCCGATTTTGTGTTATCCTCCCCACCAAAAAGTGAATTCGAGTTATTACTGACTGCTTTTGATTTGAGCAGAGACTATATTGCGCAAATGGTCAACGGCGATATGGCGGCAGTAATGAATTTATTGAACAGTGTGAAAAAGTGATTATCTAGTCCGCGATTGATGGGCTTCGTACCTGAGTCCATCCTATCGTGCTACGAACTATTGTGCTATTTTTTCGATTCAATTTTAACAAT
>NQJH01000298.1 GCA_002256685.1 Methylococcaceae bacterium NSP1-2
CGCGTTCCATAATTTATTACAGAAATTGCGATAACCCTCAGTACGCGCCAAATCAAAACGAATATCACGTCCTGTTGAGGCTAATGATGCAAAAGTAAATCGTAGCGCGTCTGTGCCGTAAGATTGAATGCCGTCTGGAAAATCTTTGCGCGTCGCTTGTTCGATTTTTTTCGCTAAATGCGGCTGCATCATGCCAGCGATACGTTTAGTGACTAAGGCTTCTAAGTCAATGCCATCAATAATATCAATAGGGTCTAATACATTACCTTTAGATTTGGACATTTTCTGCCCTTCCGCATCCCGCACCAAACCATGAATATAGACTTCTTTAAACGGTACTTGCCCTTGAAACTTTAAGCCCATCATAATCATCCGCGCCACCCAGAAGAAAATAATGTCAAAGCCTGTGACTAATACGCTGGTTGGATAATGTTTGGCTAATTCAGGCGTTTGCTCTGGCCAACCTAAGGTAGAAAACGGCCATAACGCGGACGAAAACCAAGTATCCAACACGTCTTCATCTTGCTTTAACACATAATCCGCAGGGAGTTTATGTTGCTCCCGAACCGCTTGTTCATTACGCCCGACATAGATATTACCCAACTCGTCATACCACGCAGGAATTCGATGCCCCCACCAAATTTGCCGTGAAATACACCAATCTTGAATATTACGCATCCAATCAAAATAAGTGTTTTTCCAGTTATCTGGCACGAATTTAATATCACCATTTTCGACAGCAGCAATCGCAGGTTCTGCTAATGGCGCAACTTTGACATACCATTGGTCGGTTAATAATGGCTCAATCACCGCGCCTGTTCTGTCACCGCGTGGAGTCATCAATTTATGGTCAGCAATTTTTTCTAACAAACCGAGTGCGTCTAAATCAGCCACCATTTGTTTACGCGCTACAAATCTATCCATGCCTTGATAAGCCGCAGGAATTAAATCGCCCTCCTCCGCTTCATTGCTACGAATCGCCGCATCGACAGTAAATAAATTAATCAAACCACCATGCGGCAAAGCTTGCATAGCCGAGGTATGACGATGGCGCGTCCACACCCCGTAATCATTAAAATCATGCGCAGGAGTGATTTTCACACACCCCGTACCAAACTCAGGATCAACATAGTCATCGGCAATAATCGGAATGCGTCTGCCTGTCAACGGCAATTCAACAAACTCACCCAGCAAATGTTTATAACGCTCATCATTCGGATGAATCGCCACTGCCGCATCACCTAACAGGGTTTCAGGGCGTGTGGTCGCTACGATTAAATGCCCTTGCCCATTCGATAACGGATAACGCAAATGCCACATAAAACCGTTTTCTTCTTCGGATAAAACTTCCAAATCAGACACAGCGGTGTGCAACACAGGATCCCAATTCACCAAGCGTTTACCGCGATAAATCAGCCCTTCTTCATACAAACGAATAAACACTTCCTGCACCGCATCGGACATTCCCTCATCCATCGTAAAGCGTTCGCGTGACCAATCCAGCGATGAACCCATACGGCGCAACTGACGGGTAATCGTACCGCCTGATTCCTCTTTCCATTGCCAGACTTTTTTAACAAACTCTTCGCGTCCATAATCATGGCGCGTTTTACCTTCGGCATTACACAAACGTTCAACCACCATTTGCGTGGCAATCCCCGCGTGGTCAGTCCCCGCTTGCCACAGCGTGCTATAACCTTTCATACGATGATAACGGGTAAGCGCGTCCATAATCGTATCTTGAAACGCATGACCCATGTGCAGACTGCCCGTGACATTAGGCGGTGGAATCATAATGCAATACGATTCATCGGCAGGTTTAGCAGAGAAATAATCGTTCGCTTCCCAAGTGTCGTACCAGCGTTGTTCAATCGCGTGAGGTGAATATGTTTTTTCCATGAAGTGACTCGTGTGTTTGTTGTAAATTCGTTTATATCTAGTTCCCACGCGCTGCGTGGGAATTCATACTGACCGCGCTGCGGTCTGCTACGCGTGGGAGCAAAAAATTAAGTTTTTAATCATCATAATGCCCACCAATCGCAAAAATAAAAATAGAATGTTCATCAAAACGATAAACCAATCGGTCTTTTTGCGATAATCGCCGCGACCATAAGCCTGATAGATTATGCTTGAGTGGTTCAGGTTTTCCTAAACCCTCGCTGGGATTATTTCTGAGCATTTCTTTTAAAATGCGACACAGTTGCTCATGTTGTTTTTTATCTTGTTGTCTTAATGCTTCGTACACTTCCCACGTTTTGCCTTCAAATACTAAGGATCGCATTCAATTCCTCAGGACTTGGTTGATAACCTGCGTTTTGTTGATGGGTTTGTATAGATAAAGCGATTTGCTGCATTAAATCTTTATTTTGCAAAATATAATCGCTTTCTTCGCTTTTAATTTCATCGCTATCATCTTCAACAATAATCAGCACTTCCACTTTCTTACCTTTTAAAAATGGCAAGGGTGTTTTTAGATTAAGTTGTTGTGGATTTTCTAGCGTGAGAATTTCTTTATATGCGTACATAGTCTGTTCTCAATAAAGGGTTTATTTTTCCACATCTGCCATATCATCTCTATCTTGCTACATATTAAAAGCAGGAGTATCTTCAAATTTTCTTTTGATATTTTCAGGTAATTCATAAATAACAGCCACTTTAACGCGACCTTGAGGAATGCTGTCGGGCAGTTGAATATGTAATTGA
>NQJH01000085.1 GCA_002256685.1 Methylococcaceae bacterium NSP1-2
ACTTTAACCTCTGCGTTTTGTGGTTTAACGCTATTAGGCGCAGTCTTTTTAAGTCTCGTCACCTCTCACCAAGTCGGTAATTTTATTCGAGAACAACTGCGTCTTAGGCTCACGGATGTCGTCAATATCATGGCGAGTCAAATTAATGGTGATCTGCATAGTCAAGTGCAAACCATTGCCGATCAGAAAAGCAAAGCCTTCACGCAGTTACAAAGTAAATTGCTGGAAATGCGTAAGCGCGGCACTGAGATAGATAATGTCTATACCATGCGTAAAACCAACACAGGTCAAGTTATGTTTGTCGTCGATGTGTCGGAAAAAAATCTAAGTCCGACGGGTGAAATTTATAGCAATCCGACTGACACGCTCAAAGACGCGCTGAATGCCCCCGCTGGAACAAAAATCGCCTATTCCGAACCTGAACCGACCGCTGATAATTGGGGAATATGGTTATCTGCCTACGCGCCTATTTTTACGACTTCGGGTCAGCTTGATGGCATTGTTGGGGTTGACGTATCCGCTAAAAATCTTCTTGAGCATGAGCGTAATTATAAAATCACGGTGTATGCTTTATCGACCGCTGTCGTGTTGATGATGTTACCGTTAGGCTTTTTTATTGCACATCGCATTCGCCGTCCCTTGGCGCAATTGACTATAGAAATGGAAAAAGTCCGTAAGTTTGATCTGGATAGTGAAGTCAAAATTGTCTCGCGTATTCGTGAAATAGACAGCATGGTTCAGCAACTAGAGAACATGAAACGCGGCTTACGTTCATTTAGAAAATATGTCCCCGCTGATTTAGTGCAAGAACTTATTGAGTTGGGAGTGGATGCAAAGTTAGGCGGTGAAAAAAAGACCCTGACGATATTTTTTTCTGACATCGCTAATTTTACCAGCATGTCTGAAAAGCTGGCACCTGAAGTATTGGTGGGATTTTTAGGCGAATACCTTAATATCATGAATGCCTGCTTGTTACAAAATCAGGCGACGGTGGACAAATATATCGGCGATGGTGTGATGGCATTTTGGGGTGCGCCGCGCTTTGTGGACAGTCCCGCCATTAAAGCCTGTCAAGCCGCTTTAGACTGTCAAAAACAAATTCACCAACTCAATCAAAAATGGCAAGCCGATGGGCTGGATTTGGCTTTTCATACCCGTATCGGCATCAATACCGGTGAAGTGATTGTTGGTAATATGGGATCGGATGCCCGCATGAGTTACACGGTGATTGGTGATAATGTCAATCTGACCAGCCGCGTTGAATCAGCCAACAAATTTTACGGCACATCGATACTGATAACCGAAACAACCTACCGAGAAGTGAGCAGCCATTTTGTCACAAGATTGGTTGATTACGCGGTTCTTGCTGGAAAAGCCGTCCCGATTCAGCTTTATGAGCTGATTGGCAATAAATACGCGGTAAAGCACGAAAAATTACAACAAATTGAACGCTATAACAGCGCGTTTCATCTTTATAGCCAACGTTTATTTATCGAAGCGGTCGCAATACTTGAAGAACTGGTTAGCAGTACTCCCTCAGACCGCGTACCGCTGCTATTACTTGAGCGATGCCGACACTATATCGCCAACCCACCATCGCTTGATTGGCAAGGCGACTATGTCCTACCTTACAAATAACAACAGAAACAAATAGTCATTTCGGTACTAAAACCAACTTGCTGATTATTAACCACTATGTCATCATTGTGGGCTTTTTCACTACTATAAGAGAACAAACACTATGGCGGGTCGTAACCATCTTTACATTCCAGGTCCTACTAACGTACCTAGCGAAATTTTAAATGCGATGCACGTTCCGATGGAAGATCATCGTTCACCTGTATTTCCTAAATTATTAACGCCGTTATTACAAGATTTGAAAAAAATCTTTAAAACTGAAACAGGGCAAGCGTTTATTTTTCCTGCGACAGGCACAGCCGGTTGGGAAGTCGCATTAACTAACGTATTGAATCCAGGGGATAAAGTATTAATTTACCGCTTTGGTCAATTCAGCCATTTGTGGGCAGAAATGGGAAAACGCTTAGGCTTCGATGTAGAAATTCATCAAGAAACATGGGGCAAAGGTATTCCTTTAGATAGATTGGAAGCGCGTTTAAAAGAAGATACTAAGCACGAAATTAAAGCGGTATTAGCCACGCACAATGAAACTGCAACTGGCGTAACATCTGATATTGCTGGCGTTCGTAAAGCAATGGATGCGTCTAATCACCCTGCATTTTTGTTTGTTGATGGCGTAAGTTCAATTGCCAGTATCGATTTTCGTATGGACGAATGGGGCGTGGACGGTGCAATCAGCGGTTCACAAAAAGGTTTTATGATGCCCGCTGGTGGCGCGTTTTTAGCGTTTAGCCAAAAAGCTTTAAAAGCAGTGGAAACCTCAACCTATCCACGTTGCTTTTTAGATTTAAAAGATCAAATTACCAATAATGCCGCAGGTTACACGCCTTATACACCTGCATTGCCAATTCTATACGGTTTGCGTAAAGCGTTGGATATGTTGTTAGAAGAAGGTTTGGAAAATGTTTACGCCCGTCATCATCGTTTAGCTGAAGGCACGCGCCTTGCGGTGGCTGCGTGGGGTTTAAAAACGTGCGCTCAAGAAGGCTTTGCTTCCGATACAGTGACAGCCGTCATGGTGCCTGAAGATAAAGATGCGCGTACTGTTATTAGTACCGCGTTTAGTAAATATGATATTTCTTTAGGCGGCGGTTTATCTGAGTTAATGGGTAAAGCCTTTCGTATCGGTCATGTCGGTGATATGAATGATGTCTCTATGCTGGGCGCGATTGCAGGTGTCGAAATGGCATTGTTAGATTGCGGTTTTGATATTAAAGCAGGCAGCGGTGTTGCGGCGGCGATTGAATATTATCGTGCTACCGCTAAGTAAATCATTAAGCTAATCATAAGCCTCCGAGGTTTTTAAAACCTCGGAGGTTTAAGTTAAGGATTTTTATTTGAGGACATGCCATGAATAAACTCAAAGTCGTGGTCACACGTCGTTGGCCCAGCGAAGTTGAAACCCAGTTAAAAGCACTTTACGACGTACAACTGAATGAATCCGATGTACCGCTGAACGCGGATCAACTCAAACACGCGCTACAAACAGCAGATGCGGTATTAACCACCGTAACAGACGCTATCACTGCCGATGTTCTCAATGTTGACAACAAACGCGCTAAAATTATCGGTCAGTTTGGTGTCGGTTATAACAATATCGATATTCAAGCCGCAAAAGCACAAAGACTCATCGTAACCAATACACCTCACGTTTTAACCGACTGCACCGCCGATATTGCCATGCTATTGTTGTTAATGTCCGCGCGACGTGCATCGGAAGGTGAACGCTTAGTGCGTAATGGGCAATGGACGGGCTGGAGTCCTACGCAACTATTAGGTCAAAAAGTGACTGGTAAAACCTTAGGCTTGATTGGTTTTGGACGCATTGCGCAAGCAATGGCAAAAAAAGCCCATCACGGTTTTGATATGAAGATTTTGTTTTATGTGCCGTCTTCTACGCCCGAACAACACATTATTGATGATTTACAAGCTACGCGCTGTGATTCCGTAGAAGATTTATTAGCACAATCTGACTTTGTATCCCTGCATTGTCCGGGTGGTGCAGCTACTAAGCATCTAATCAACGAAGCACGTTTAAAATTAATGCGTCCAACGGCGCATTTGATTAATACCGCGCGGGGTGATGTGGTGGATAGTCATGCCTTAATTAATGCCCTAAAATCAGGTTGGATTGCGGGCGCAGGGTTAGATGTCTATGAAAACGAACCTAATCTTAATCCAGAATTTCTAAGTTTGAATAATGTGTCATTGTTACCGCACTTAGGTAGTTCAACGCAAGAAACGCGTATTGCAATGGGTAATCGCGTGTTAGCGAATATCGGCGAATTTTTTGCAGGTCATGCGCCTAACGATAGAGTGGTTTAAGACCCGTTATATGTGCAAATACTCAGCAAGGAAATCCATTAATGCGTTTATTTGATAAGTCTGTGTCATCGACAGTCGCCATTATCGGCGGTGGTCCTGCGGGTTTAATGGCAGCAGACGTATTGTGTCATGCGGGTGTCAAAGTCAATCTGTATGATGCGATGCCATCAGTAGGACGAAAGTTTTTGATGGCGGGTAAAGGCGGATTGAATATTTCTCATGCCGAAGCTTTTGAGACATTTTTGTCGCGTTATGCCGAGCGGCGCGGCAATCTTGAACCGCTGCTTAAACAATTCCCCCCTGACGCGTTAAGAGCATGGGTGCAAAGTCTGGGCATTGATACCTTTGTCGGTTCATCGGGGCGCGTTTTTCCTACTGATATGAAAGCCGCCCCGTTACTACGCGCATGGTTACACCGTTTGCGCTTAGCAGGGGTTGCGTTTCATGTGCGTCATCGTTGGCTAGGTTGGGCTGATAACGATTTGTTACGGTTTGCAACGCCACAAGGCGAACAGCTTATTAAAGCCGATGCAGTCGTCTTAGCCTTAGGTGGTGGCAGTTGGGCGCGACTCGGTTCTACCGGTGCGTGGGTAGAGAGTTTGCAACAACGTGGTGTTGAAATCGCCCCGCTAAAACCAGCGAACTGTGGTTTTGATGTCGGTTGGAGTGAGCATTTTTCCAGTCGTTTTGCGGGTCAACCGTTAAAGTCTGTCAGCCTGTCATTTGAAAAATTTTGTCAGCGCGGTGATTTAGTGGTGACTGAAACAGGGCTTGAAGGCGGCTTGATTTATGCCGCGTCTGCCTTATTGCGCGAGAGCTGTGCGGCAACCGATGCAGCGGTTATTTATCTCGATTTAATGCCGGATAAGGCTTTGTCGTTGCTTATCGATAACTTGTCGCAGCCACGCGGCAAAGCCTCTATGGCTAATCATCTGCGTAAACGAGTGGGCATTACCGGTGTTAAAGCGGGCTTGTTACGCGAAATATTAACAGCCGACGCGTTTAATAATCCGACAAAATTAGCGCACGCGATTAAATCGCTACCAATTAAACTACTCGCGCCTAGACCGATTGATGAAGCGATTAGCACGGCAGGCGGTGTGACGTTTGAAGCAATGAATGAAAATTTAATGATACGCGACTTAGCAGGCGTGTTCTGTGCAGGTGAAATGCTTGATTGGGAAGCACCGACGGGCGGTTATTTATTAACCGCCTGTTTTGCCAGTGGACGAGCCGCAGGTGAGGGCGTATTAACATGGTTACAAAAGGACAGTGATGAAAACACCAAAAAGTATTGAACCTCTAGTGCGTGATGGGTTCGTTGATGAAGTGCTACGCCCGTTAAAAAGCGGTAAAGAAGCGGCGGTGTATGTGGTGCTTTCAGAAGGCGAAATTCGGTGTGCCAAAGTCTATAAAGAGGCGAATAAACGCGGCTTTCATAAACAAGCTTTGTATCAAGAAGGACGCAAAGTGCGCAACACCCGTCAAGCCCGCGCGATGCAAAAAGGTTCAAAGTTTGGTGCGCAACAGCAAGAAGCCGTGTGGCAAAATGCAGAAGTGGATGCGTTGTATCGGCTTGCGGCGGCAGGTGTGCGGGTCCCTAAACCGTATAATTTTATCGAAGGCGTGTTATTGATGGAATTAGTCACCGATGTTCACGGCAGTGCCGCACCACGGTTGAACGATTTAACCTTTACCCATGAAGAAGCGTTGGAATACCACGCGTTATTGATTAAAGAAGTGGTGCGTATGTTGTGCGCAGGTATCGTGCATGGTGATTTGTCTGAATACAATATTCTGATTGATAAGCATGGCCCTGTGATTATTGACTTACCGCAAGCCGTTGATGCGGCGGCGAATAATAATGCCGCACGAATGCTGGAACGTGATGTTAATAATTTAGCTCTCTATTTTGGGCAATTCGCGCCTGAATTATTGACCACGCAATATGGCAAAGAAATCTGGAAATTGTACGAAAGTGGTTTGTTACATGCGGATGTTAAATTAACAGGACGCTTTAAGAGTAGCGAAACTATCGCCGATGTAAAAAGTATTATGCGAGAAATTGATGATGCCCGTGAAGACGCGATACGGCGTAAATATGAGCAGAATGATTAATAAAGCAGGAGTGCTTCAGCTATTGGACAGACAAACAGCTAAAGCTGTTTCACTCCAGCTAAAACTGTCCAAGCTGTTGAAATAAAAAAAGCCACATTGGAATAAATCCAATGTGGCTTTTTATTTTAAACAACTTGAGGGAGTTAGTTGTTACTTTAAAACGCTACTTGTGCGCGTAACGCGAACGTATCCAAGTTATTTGGATTACCGCCTGTTGGTGTCGTTATATTCGAGTCTTTGACGCTTAGAAGACGCGTGTAATCAGCTTGGAAGCGGAAGTTTTTGTTGATGTACCAGTTTAATGCGGCGGTTACGTTAGCCATATTGCCACCTTTGAAACCATTATCAGTCACATCCACTGCTGAGTAACGAGCTGCAAGTTCCCACGCACCCCACTGACCTTTACTAATGCTAAACGGTTTTTCAGGTGCTAGATAAGTGAAGTTACCATTTTTATAGGTACGCGATTCACCTGTGATAGTCCACGCTGCATCTGCATACCAGCCATCAAAGGTTAAGTTTTTATTAGCTGCACCGTCCTTACGATCTATCCACGTCCGCGTATATTCGCCACTGACTGAGAAAGGCCCGTATAATCCAGCCGCTTCTAAACCTAACATTTTAATGTCTTTGATATTAGCTACGCTGGAGTTTATCGGGTCATAGTTAGACATATTAGTGCTTTCATAGCTATAAGCGAGTGGCTTACTTTTCGCAACACTACCATCATCGGCGGGTGCGCGGTAGTTACCCGCAATACCTAAATGAACAAGCTTGGTTTTTTCTAAAATTGGTGCATAAGTTACGCGTGAAGAAATGCCCCAGCCTTCATCGCCTTTATCAGTATTGGTGTTAGGCGTAATTGAATCACCAAATATACCCAGTTTAGCCACCCAATTTTTGTCAAAATGTTCAAAGTTTAAACCGATAGCACGGTCTACAGTCGGCGCGTTTAATACGTTCATTAATGAACGTTCAGTAAACATCATGTCATTTGAACTTTCTTGTAATTCCTTACTAAAATTTTGCTTTTGTTGACCAACCGTAATGATGGCAAATTTTGGCACACCTAAATACTGTATGTAGGCATCTTTCACAGCAACTTTATCATCAGCAAAATCGGCTTCTAATCTCGCCACTGTGATAGGACGCATCGGCGTGAATACGACCACCTAAGCGGAATTTAAAGTTATCGTCAGCCGAGCGAACTTGAAGACCGTTATTATCCATACTGACTTTGACTTTTTCAGCTTCGGTAATGTGTTCTTGCAGGGCTTTTATTTCATTTTCTTTTAATTCTAAATCTTGATGGATGGCGGCAGCGTCAATGAAGTCATGTTCACCTTTGTGTGGCACATGATCGCCTACTTTTTCAAATGAACCCATCAATTCACGTCCTTTGCCAGGTTCTGCGTAAATTTGTTTGGTTGTAGTGTCAACGTAAAGATCAATCGCAAACGCGCTAGAGGATACGCTTGCTGTTAATGCAACGGCGATTGCCATTGTCAGTTTAGAAAATTTCATACCTTGCTCTCGGTTATTAGTGTCAAAAAACTGAGGCAAGCATAAGGTTGGAAAATGACGACTTTATGACAGGAGTGTTACATTTTCATGACAAGGCAACAAAATGATGATTAAAAGCAACAGGAATCAGGGGTTGTGGCTTGGAGTACAAAAATATTTTTTGTACTCCAAGTTAGCTTTAATCCAGTGCTTTACAAGGATTAGCGTCTTTTTTAGCTTCTCTTCTTTTATAAAGAACAGACGAGTAAACAGATAAGCCGATTAATACCGCGCCGACCAAACCAGTGATGACTTCTGGAATGTGATACATCATGCTAATTAACATAATAGCCGCTAGTGTACCAATGGCATAATGTGCGCCGTGTTCTAAAAACACATATTCATCTAACGTGCCTTGACGTACTAAATACACCGTTAAACTCCGCACAAACATCGCACCAATCGCTAAACCGAGCATGATGATAACGACATCTTGAGTAATCGCAAATGCACCGATAACGCCGTCAAATGAGAACGACGCATCTAATACTTCAAGGTATAAAAAGCTCATCATGCTACCTTTTTTCAGAGCGTCCGCGACTTGTTCGCCTTCTTCTTCGTCTTCAAATAAAGCCGCCATACTGCCGACGACAACATAGAGCATCACACCGCCAACACCTGCCATTAGTACGTCTAAACGCATGGCTTCGGGTAACCAGTGATTAATTATTAACAATAGCCCTAATGACAAAATGACTTCGATAGATTCGAGTTTACCGAAATCAGATAATTTTTCTTCGATATAGCCCAGCCAATGTAATTCTTTTTCTTCATTAAATATAAAAGAGAAAAATACCATCAACAAAAACATACCACCGAAGGCGGCAATCTGCACATGGGCGTTGTTTAAATGCTCAGCATAAACCGCAGGATTGTGTAATGCCATGTCCGCAACACCAAAAAATCCCATGCCTGTGGCAACAGAAACAATGGCAATCGGAAAGACTAAGCGCATACCAAATACAGCGACTAAAATACCGTAAGTTAGAAAGTATTGTTGCCAGCGTTCATCCATGCGTTTTAGAATGGAAGCGTTCACCACCGCGTTATCAAACGATAAACTGACCTCCAGAACGCCTAAAATAATGGCGATAAACGCACCTATTATTCCACCCCAATAAAGCGCGGCGGCTAAACAAATGCCTGTAACAATAAAAGAAAGACGAAAATGCTGCATAAAATACCTACGAAGTTAGTGTTTTGATTAAGCAACTATAAGTTGATTTATTTTAAAATCAACTTTTAATGAAACGAAACAGTGACTAAAGTTGTGTTGATTGGATTGGTGACAGCCAACCCAATAAAATCCACTACTATTACTTAAAACTATAATAAAAAGGTAGTGCCTTTAAAAAATGAAAAATTTCTCCCAATTACCACCGCTTATTTTTTTGTGCTTCATGCTTTATCCGTGGTCTCTATGGGCTGAATCTATACAAGCCGCCGAAAAAATTTCTTTGCAGTTCAAGTGGTTACATGGTTTTCAATTTGCAGGTTATTACGCGGCGCAAGAAAAAGGTTTTTACGCACAAGAAAATCTGGAGGTAGACCTACGCGAGAGCGTTGCGGGTATCAGCACGGTTGAACAAGTGCTTAATGATGAGGCGCAATATGGCGTAGCCGATACCGCCTTGTTGCAAGAAAGACTTAATGGTAAGCCTGTCGTGGTGTTAGCGTCTATTTTTCAACATAACCCGTTAGTGTTAGTGACGCTGAAAAAATCAGGCATAGTCAGTCCTTATGAGTTGCCGACTAAGCGGGTAATGAATAATCTGAACAATGATGCGCCCTTGCTAGCTATGTATTATGAAGCGGGCGTTGATCCCACTAAAATTGTACAGGTCGAAAATACCTTTGATCTGAATGATTTGATTAATGGCAAGGTCGATGCGTTTTCAGCCTATTTGACGGATCAGATTGATGATTTAACACGACAGGGGATTGAATTTAATATCATTTGCCCAACACCCAGAACGCGTGCAACGTTTTTTGCGTGCCTCGCTGAAAGGCTGGGATTACGCGCTTAAGCATCCTGAGGAAATTATTCAGCTTATTCTAAAAAAATACAATACCAAGCAAAGGTTATCAGAGGCGCATTTACGTTTTGAAGCCGCTGAAACTGCCAAAATGATACTGCCTGATATTATTCCACTGGGTAACACCGATGTTAAGCGTTTTAAGCGTATTGCCACTATTTATCAACAACTGGGCTTAGTGACTTCAATAGAACGTTTACAGGGTTTTATTTATGGGCAGTTAAAGCACGATAGCATTGATTTTACCTTAGCAGAACAAGCATGGTTACGCGCCCATCCTGTGCTTCGTGTTGGTGTACACAAAGATTTTGCGCCGCTCGAATGGCTAGATGATCAAGGTAACTATGTGGGGTTAAGCGCGGATTATATGGCTTTAATTGCTGAACGTCTGGGTATAAAAATTAAAGTAGAGGTGGGTAAAGACTGGGCTGATATATTAAACAAAGCCAAAAGCGGCGAATTAGATATGTTGGCTAATGTCAATCAAACGCCAGAACGTGAGCAATATTTGAATTTTTCACAACCTTATTTGAACTATCCCATCGTTATTATTGATAACGGCACCGGTGGTTATCTGGGTGACTTAAAGCAGTTATCAGGAAAACGAGTCATCGTAACCGCCGGTTATTTTATTGAAGAATTGCTAAAGCATGACCATCCTGAGTTGCAACTCATTGCTGCTAAAAATGTTCAAGACGCTTTACAAAAGTTAAATAATGGCGAGGCAGAGGCCTACATAGGTGACCCTGTATCGGCAAATTATGTCATTAGAACAGACGGCTTGCTTAAACTTCGTTTTACCGGAGAAACTGAATATCGCCGAAAATCCAGCATGGCGACCAGCAAAAATAATCCTGAACTACTATCGTTATTAAATAAAGCCTTAGCCCCTATAACGCCCTCTGAACAACAGAGCATTCAAAGTCGTTGGCTAAATTTACAAGCCGAACAACAAAGCATCAGTTTTAAAAGCCTTGTTAAATACGTTATTGTTGTCTTGTGTCTGGTTATAGTGATTATTTATTGGAATATACGCTTGTATCGCATTATTCAAAAAAGTAAACAACTGGAATGGGCGTTGCGGGAAAATCAAGCCAAATTACACGCGATTATCAATGCCTGTCCCGTGCCTTTGGCATTGAATGATGAGATGCAGTGCATCACTTTTCTGAATCCAGAATTTATCAAATGCTTTGGTTATACATTGGAAGATATTCCAACGCTTACCGATTGGTGGTCAAAAGCCTATCCAGACCCCGACTATCGCCTATGGGTAGCCGAGACATGGGCTGCTGCTATGGACAAAGCCAAGCACAAACACAGTAATTTAGAGCCGCTGGAACTGAATGTGTGTTGTAAAAATGGTTCAACACGAACAGTGGTGATAAGCGCGACTCCATTAGGCGATAAGTTTGAGAAAACTCACTTAGTGATTCTCTATGATATGACGACGCGCAAAATAGCAGAAAGTGAGTTACGGCAAGCGTTTAATTTATTGCAATCGGTGATAAATAACATCCCTATGCGCGTATTTTGGAAAGACGTAGAGTGTCGTTATTTGGGTTGTAATAATATTTTTGCTAAGGATGCAGGTTTTTTCAGTGCCGAACAACTGGTGGGCAAAGATGACACGATGATGGGCTGGAAAGAACAGGCTGAACTTTATCACGCCGATGATCGTCAGGTGATGACCACGGATACCGCTAAATTAAACTTTGAAGAACAGCAAACTACCTCTGATGGCAGTAAAATATGGTTACGCATCTCTAAAGTTCCGCTGCATGATGGAGAGGGGCAAGTGATAGGCGTGTTAGGTATTTATGAAGATATTACCGAAAGTAAACAAGCCGCTGAAAGTTTGCATCTGGCGGCTAGCGTTTTTGCTAATACCCAAGAAGGGATTGTTATTACCGATGTGTTAGGCAATATCATTGATGCCAATCACGCATTCACCAATATTACCGGTTACACTCACGACGAAATTTTGGGTAAAAATCCAAAGATGCTTCAATCGGGCTATCATGATAATAGTTTTTATAAAAAACTGTGGCAGACGATTAGGCGAAAACACTATTGGCAGGGCGAGGTTTGGAATCGGCGTAAAAATGGTGAAATCTATGCTGAATGGCTAACCGTTTCTGCGGTGACTAATGAGCAGCTTAAGATTATTCACTATATTGGTACTTTTTCCGATATTAGCCTGCTTAAAAAGCGTGAACAACAATTGGAAAAAATTGCTCACTATGATCCTTTAACAGGTTTGCCGAACCGCGTTTTATTAGCGGATCGCATGAATTTAGCTATTGCGCAAAGCAAACGCAATCATTGCTTAATGGCAGTGTGTTATATGGATTTGGATGGTTTCAAATCGATTAATGATCGCTTCAATCATGAGGTAGGGAATTCATTACTGATTGAAATCACGCAACGGATTAAACATACCCTGCGTGAAGAAGATACCATTGCACGCTTAGGCGGTGATGAATTTGTGTTTTTAGTACAAGACTTAGAACGTGTTGAGGATTGTGAATACACACTGCATCGCTTACTAAAAGCAATTAGTACCCCCACTGTTTTGCAAAACCAAACCATCACCATCTCTGCCAGTATTGGCATTAGTATTTTTCCAGAAGATAACACGCCGCCAGATACGTTAATACGCCATGCGGGACAAGCCATGTATCAAGCCAAACAAGCTGGTAAAAATACCTTCCATATCTATAATATAGAATTGGATAGGCAACTGCATACGCATCGAATCGCGTTAAAGCGTATTGAACAAGCCTTTGAAAACGATGAACTTGAGCTTTACTTTCAACCGAAAGTCGATATGAAAAAAGGCGTGGTATTTGGTGTCGAAGCCTTGATTCGCTGGCAACATACTGAGCGTGGTTTAGTCATGCCTAGAGAATTTTTACCGTTGATTGAAAATAATAATGAATTAAGCAGGCGATTGGATGCTTGGGTAATTGACCGCGCATTACAACACAGTGAACAATGGCAAATACAGGGCTTAGCACTTAAAATTAGTATTAATGTCTCGGCAAGATCATTGCAATCAGCTGATTTTGTTTCAAAGCTGAGTGCCGCCTTTGAACGCCATCCACGGGTGAATCGACATGATTTTGAGCTGGAAATACTTGAAACTGAAGTGCTAAACGATTTAGACAAAACGGCGCATATTATTAAAAGCTGTCAAGCACTAGGCGTACAGTTCGCGCTGGATGATTTTGGTACTGGCTATTCCTCACTCAGTTATTTAAGACATTTACCGATACAAACCTTGAAAATCGATCAATCTTTTGTGCGTGATATGCTAGAAGACGAAAATGATTTAGCCATCGTCCGCAGTGTCATTGGCTTAGCGGCTTCTTTCAAACGGCAAGTCATAGCCGAAGGGGTAGAGTCTTTGGAACATGGTATTGCGTTAATGGCACTGGGATGTTATCAATCCCAAGGCTATGTTATTGCCAAACCTATGCCAGCCGCTGATTTTGAATTGTGGCTACCTACTTGGGAAATGCCGCTAGAATGGCAACAAGCCATTGCTGATTCCAAACATTAGTAGGCGCGACAGATTCGCGCTATGCCACTATGAGCAGTGATTGTTATAGATACCAACGCCAAAAAATCGTACCATTTACATTTAATTTATCACAACTTAAATTTTAACTAGAATGACTTATAGCAAAGATTTTTTTAACCTAGCCGATCAGCTCATTGCTGCGGGGAAATTTATCGATAGCAAAGGCTGGGTGCCTGCTACCAGTGGTAATCTTTCGGCACTATTGCCTGATGGGACGATTGCCATTACCGTTTCTGGTAAACATAAAGGACGCTTACAGATCGATGATATTATGTTAATCGACGAAGAAGGCAATTCGTTAGATGGCAAAAAACCATCCGCAGAAACATTGCTACATGTCGCATTATACAAACGTTTTCCTGATATTCAGTGTGTCCTACATCCGCATTCACTCAACGCGACACTGGTGTCAAAAATTTTTAAAGTAGCTTGTGTGTTAGAAAATTATGAGCTATTAAAAGGACTGTGCGGGATTACCACGCATGAAAGCCGCGTCATTGTGCCTATTTTTGCTAATGACCAAAATATTCCCCGCCTAGCCGCGCTAGTAGAACAACATTGGGATCAATGCGCACGCGGTTATGCTTATCTCATTTCAGGTCACGGGCTTTATACTTGGGGCGCGTCGGTATCAGAAACGCTACGTCATCTTGAAGTGTTAGATTTTTTATTTGAATGTGAACTACGACTACATGGAGTCAAAAACTAATGACAGTATTAACGATTTATCCCGAACATCAACCTGAACACGGCACACGCTACACCGATACGGCTACTATTCAAGAACATCTACATAGCTTGGGTGTCCAGTTTGAACATTGGAATGCGGATTATCAATTAGCCCTCGATGCCGATCAAAATACCGTCTTAATCGCCTACCGCGAGCCTATCAATGCGTTAAAACAAAAACACTACTTTCAATCCATCGATGTTATTCGTGTTCATCCCGATCAGCCTGAAAAAGAAGAGATTAGAAAAAAATTCCTAGCCGAACATGTGCATGATGATTTTGAAATACGTTTTTTTATCGAAGGCTGCGGCTTATTCTACCTGCATGTTGCCGATAAAGTTTATGTCGTCTTGTGTGAAAGAGGCGATCTAATCAGTGTACCCGCTAACATACCACATTGGTTTGATATGGGTGAAAACCCCAGCTTTACCTGCATACGCTTTTTTACTACGCCTTATGGTTGGGTAGCCAATTTTACTGGCAATCCTATTTCAGAATCTTTTCCAACACTGGATCAATTTGTTGCCGACATTCATGATTAAAGCCATCGTCACCGATATTGAAGGCACAACATCGTCTTTATCGTTTGTTAAAGAGGTGTTATTCCCATACTAGCGTGCCCATTTAGCGGATTTTGTGCGTCATCACGCTGATGAATCGCCTGTTAAAGCCTTGTTAGAAGAGGTTTGCCAAATAGCGGGCAAACAACTGAATACCGAACAAGTAATTACCCAATTGATAAACTGGATAGACCAAGACAAAAAAGTCACCCCATTAAAATCATTGCAAGGTTTAATCTGGGAAGCGGGCTATCAACAAGGTGATTTTACTGGGCATCTATACGCCGATGCCGCCGAAAATCTGAAAAAATGGCATACTCAAGGACTGGATTTGTACGTTTATTCATCGGGTTCAGTGTATGCGCAAAAACTATTATTCGCCCATACTGACTTCGGGGATTTAACACCGTTGTTTTCGGGTTATTTTGATACGCACATCGGTGGTAAACAACAAACCGAATCCTATGCGCATATCGCCGAAGCGATAGGCTTACCTGCCGAACAACTGTTATTTTTATCTGATATAAGCGAAGAATTGAATGCTGCCAAAGCCGCTGGTTTTGCCACTATACAACTCACTAGAGAGGGTGCGTTTGATACACAAACCAACCATCCGCAAGTGAGTAATTTTGATGAGATTAGTGTTTAACACTTAATGTAGGTTGGGTTAGCGATAGCGTAACCCAACATTTACCCGCAATGTGTCTCGCCTAGCCCAATTTAGGTGATAGTCGCACCAAACACCGCTCCGCCTCAACCTCAGGTACATTAATTTTTATCAACGTCGTGTGGGTATTCATTTCTGCCAATTCCGCTTCTGGAATCTGCCCTTTCATCGCCAGCAACACCCCGTTAGGGCTGAGTAAATG
>NQJH01000299.1 GCA_002256685.1 Methylococcaceae bacterium NSP1-2
GTAATTTAATAAAGTATTACTTTAGCATTGCTAGCCGATTAAATAAAGCGGGACTTTTACTATTCGATAAAACCATAAACATTAACAGTTTAAAATATCAACATTGCTATGCCTATTGCGTGTATTATCATGGCAACATAAAGTTGCTTTGTAATTTCTTTTTTAAGTTAACTTATATCCTACATATTATGGTACCTAAAACTTACTCTCCATTGCCTATAGAAGTTGAAGCCAAAACATTGTATTTGTGTGGTTGCACTGGTACACAAACGCCTCCATACTGAGATGGCAGCAACAACAGAGGAGAAATCTGATGGCTATAGAAATTGAACATAAATTTTTACTTGCTAATGATGATTGGCGCGAACAAATAATTCGCTCCGTCAAATACCGACAAGGTTATTTAAGCTCTCAAACGACCAGCTCCATCAGAATCAGAATCAGCGATGATCACGCATGGCTAAATATTAAAAGCGCGACTATCGGTACTCACAGACATGAATATGAATATGAAATCCCACTATCTGACGCAAACGAAATTATAAATAATCTTTGTAGAAAACCAATAATAGAAAAGACTCGTCATTTTGTTATTGATGATGGAAATACTTGGGAAATAGATGAGTTTGATGGTGACAATCAAGGATTGTGTGTTGCTGAAATTGAGTTACCAGAGATTGGTAAGCCCTTCTCAAAACCACACTGGCTAGGCGAGGAAGTTACCCACGATTTGCGTTATTACAATAACAACCTTGCAATCCATCCTTACCTGGAGTGGCGCGAAAACTAAAAATTCAATAGACCTATTGAAAAAATAGGCATTTTGTTCTATATTGGCAGTATGAAAAAAACAACTTTTGTTGCATTATTGCTACTATCATCTCAATGTTTAGCTGAGAACCTTAATGACTCCCTGCAAAGCATTGAATCAGAGTGGGCTTCTATTTATTACAGAATGCCTAAACAAAAACGAGGTCCTGAATATTGCCGTTTGTTGGACAAAACGATTACTCTTTCCAGGCAACATCCCAAAAATGCAGAACCTATTATTTGGGAAGCCATTGTCAAGGCAACCAATGCCGATCATCAGGATGCCGTTTCCGCACTAAAAGCCATTCATGAAGCTCGTGATTTATTACACAAAGCAATCGCAATTAATCCACAAGCCATGAGCGGCTCAGCTTACGTTACGTTAGGCACACTCTATTACATGGCTCCCAAGTGGCCACTTGGATTCGGCGATGAGGCAACTGCCGAAAAATTGTTACAAACTGCTTTAAAGATCAATCCCAATGGTATTGATAGCAATTATTTCTATGGTGACTTTCTATTATCCAACAATAGACTTAATGAAGCGGAAAAATATTTTAAACGTGCAATTGCCGTTCCTGCTCGCACGGAACAAGCATATGCCGACAACCAACTTAAGGAGGATGCAAAGCGGGCTCTAAAAAACACTAAGGAACGAAAAATTAGTAGTACTAAGAGCCTATTTGCCTCTTTATTTAATTCAGAAAGCGTAAAATAAACTTTATAACTTATTTCAAGCTTTCTTATTCTTTACAAAAAATATTAATGATGCCTTGGTGTTCTATCAGTTATTCCTTTCTGCTATTATGGCACCCAGAAATCATTTTCACTTTCCTTAACCCTTCCTGGTAGAAATTATGGCTTTTGTAGTCACTGAAAACTGTATTAAATGTAAATTTACTGACTGTGTCGATGTATGTCCTGTCGATTGCTTTCATGAAGGACCTAATTTTTTAGTTATTGATCCAGATGAATGTATTGATTGCACATTATGTGAGCCAGAATGTCCAGCCAATGCCATTTTTGCTGAAGATGAATTACCTGCTGGACAGGAAATGTTCATCAAATTAAATGCGGAATTAGCCAAGCAATGGCCTGTAATTACTGAAGTACAATCACCACTACCCGATGCTGATGATTGGAATGGAAAACCAGATAAATTAAAGCTATTGGAGAAATAAAAACCTTATAATTGTCATTTAAGTATATGTTGTTATAGACATAAAAAAAGCCGGGTAAACCGGCTTTTTTTATGTGAGTGATATATATTATTCCGGTCTATCAACCAATTCGACATAAGCCATAGGTGCGTCGTCACCTGATCTAAATCCACATTTCATAATACGTAAATAGCCACCTGCTCTATTTTTGTAACGCGGACCTAATTCATTGAAAAGTTTGGTTACCACATCGCGATCGCGCAATCTAGCGAATGCAAGACGCCTTTTAGCTACATTATCTTCTTTGGATAAAGTTATCAAGGGCTCAGCAAAACTCCTTAATTCTTTAGCTTTGGGCAAAGTCGTTTTAATTAGCTCATGTTTGAATAGAGCACTAGCCATGTTACTAAATAGCGCCTTGCGGTGACTGCTATTAATATTGAATTTTCTACCTGATTTACGATGTCTCATTATTAGAAGACCTAATGTTAATGTGTTGATATTGCGTGTGATTGATCTGCTAGGTTATCAGGTGGCCAATTTTCCAACCGCATACCCAGTGATAAACCTTTTAATGCAAGTATGTCTTTTATTTCTGTTAAGGATTTTTTTCCAAGATTGGGGGTTTTTAATAATTCAACTTCAGTACGCTGAATTAAGTCTCCAATATAAAATATGTTCTCGGCTTTTAAACAATTAGCAGAACGCACTGTCAAC
>NQJH01000086.1 GCA_002256685.1 Methylococcaceae bacterium NSP1-2
GTTGATGACTTCCCACATTTCTGAGGTAATTGCGCCGCGTACTGCGCGGGCATTTTCGCGGGCAAGCCGCAAACAGCTATAAATACTGGCAGGGTTGTCCGGATCTAACGCCATATAATGGGTAACGACATCGGCTCTGGCAAGTCCGTGTTTGACTTCATAACCATCGGCACAGCCCGTTATATTCAGCGGTGCGTACCATAAATAGGCATCGCTACCTTCAATATCTAGCGGTAGTAGCGAGGTGCTGTGTGCTACATCCAAGACGCGGGCAGTGTTTTCAGCTCTCTCGATATGGCGAGCCATCCAAAATAAATTATCAGCGGTGCGAGATAGCATAATTTAATCCTCCAATACCCAAGTGTCTTTAGTGCCGCCGCCCTGCGAAGAGTTGACCACCAGCGAACCTTCGCTGAGTGCCACCCGTGTCAGACCACCCGACACTAAACGGACTTCTTTGCCAGACAATACGAACGGTCTTAAATCAACATGGCGTGGCGCAACACCCGATTCGACAAGGGTTGGGCAGCCTGACAGTGCCAGCGTTGGCTGAGCAATAAATTTGGCAGGTTCTGCCAAAATGCGTTGTTTGTAGGCTTTTATTTCTTCTTTGCTACTGGTCGGACCCACTAGCATTCCGTAGCCGCCAGAACCTTGCACTTCTTTGATGACCAATTCGGGTAAATGCGCGAGTACATAGCTTAAATCTTCAGGCTCACTCAAACGCCACGTTGGTACATTAGACAGTATCGGCTCTTCACCCAGATAAAAACGAATCATGTCGGGTACGAATAGATAAGTAGATTTATCATCCGCCACGCCCGTCCCTACGCCATTCGCCAGCGCGACATTGCCGCTATAATAAGCGTCCATCAAACCGGGTACACCAAGGCTAGAATCAGCACGGAACACGCGTGGATCGATAAAATCATCATCAACTCGCCGATAAATGACATGGACTTGTTGCGGACCTTCGGTGGTGTGCATGTACACTTTTTGTTGATGCACGAACATATCCTGACCTTCGACCAGTTCCACGCCCATTTGACTAGCGAGAAAGGCATGTTCAAAGTAGGCACTGTTATAAGCACCGGGTGTCATTACGACGATAACGGGATCAGAGACATTTATTGGTGCCGCTTCGCGTAGGGTATCGAGCAGCATTTGTGGGTAGTGTTCCACCGGCTCGATGGCGTGTTTAACAAACAGTTCGGGAAATAACCGCATCATGGTTTTGCGGTTTTCCAGCATGTAAGAAACCCCCGACGGTGTACGCAGATTATCTTCCAATACATAGAAATCATTTTCCGCAACCCGTACCAAGTCGATACCAGCGATGTGCGCATAAACTTGATTAGGTAAATCAATACCCTGCATTTCGGGGCGATACAGTCCATTGTTCAGCACTTGATGTGCATTAATTACGCCCGCTTTGATAATCTCTTGGTCGTGATAAATATCATGGAGAAAGGCATTCAACGCTTTTACGCGTTGCTTAAGCCCCCGTTCCAGACGTTGCCATTCGCTAGCACCAAAAATACGCGGCACAATATCAAAGGGTATTAGTCGTTCCGCCTCGTCGGTTTCGCCATAGACTGCAAAGGTGATGCCTAGCCGCCGAAACAGTAACTCAGCTTCTGCGTTTCTACGTTCCAGTGTGCCATTCGGTAATTCTTTTAGCCAATGGTTGTAGGGTTCATAAATTTCACGAACCTCACCATTGTCGGCATACATTTCGTTAAAATATTTTTTTAAAATTTTCGTGTTCATGCTGAATGTTATGCAAGAGTCTTTCGTTAAAATATTTTTTCAGGTTCTTGCTTAGTATCCAGCAAAAGTTATGCCATAAGAATATTGCAATATTTTGAGACCCAATAGCACAAATGAAAGCAGTGACTGCACCGAATAGGCTTGTTACTTAGTAATTCTGCACCAATGCAGGGATTTTTATGGTTTTATGAGCCGTATTGATAAGTGCGGATTTATCCGTATGGTGCGAATCTGTCGCACCTACACGGATATGATTTTTGCTTAACTTAACCATCCGTGGTTTCTGGATTGCGACATCTTTGCTGAAATGACGATGCTTTTTTAACGTCTAATGATTTTATAAATCAAAATAGTTGATAGCACCAATGAGAGGTGTGCGTGGGTTTAACGACAATTTAACGGAGATTTTGTCGAGTAAGGGGGAAAATCGACCTTTTGCTTTAAAGGCTTGTATAAAGTGACCGTTCTGCATCGCGGGTAATATTTTCGCGCCGATACCACCACCGATAAAGCCCCCGCCAGTGGCAAGCGACTTTAATGCCAGATTGCCAGTTTCCGCGCCATAAAGTTCAACAAACAGTCTGACTGCTTCGGCGCATAACGCGTCTGTATTGGCAACGCCCAGTTGAGAAACGACTGCATTTCGGTCAATACCGCTATTCAACTCAGGCACATCAGTGCAGGACGGCGCAACGCCTTGTTCGTAAAGAAAATCATATAGATGACTAAAACCGATACCCGATACGACGCGCTCATAGCTGACATGCTCAGGGTAAATCTTTCTTAAATAGGCTAATAACTTGTCCTGCTGGACATTTTGAGCAGCAAAATCACTGTGTCCACCTTCGGTTGCCATCGGATAGTGTTTATTGCCATCCCAATACAAAATAGCTTCGCCCAACCCTGTCCCTGCGGCAATCACCGCGATATTGCCTTGTTGAATTTCTGCGTGGGGATTTAACTCAATTAGATCACTTTTAGGCAGATATAACATACCCAGTGCCATCGCTTCCAGATCATTCAGCAGTTTTACTTTGGGGGTATTTAGTTTTTTTTGCAGTGCGTTAGTGTCCAGCAACCAAGGTAAATTAGTGGTTTGGCAACGCTGATTAACAACGGGACCTGCAACCCCAAAACACGCTGAAGTAATGGAGGCATCAATGGGTAAAAAGGTGGTCAAAATAGTATCAAATTCCGAGAATTGTTGGCTAGGGTAACTTTGCTCTTGTAAGCATATGAGTGAGCCATTGCTGTCTCTGGTCAACAGAGAAAGTACCGTTTTTGTTCCACCGATGTCGCCTGCAAGTATCACAATAAATTCCTTTAATCATTGTTAAGTAGATGGTTTAACGCATCAAGTATGCCATTGGCAACTTTATGTGGCGGTAACTTATAAAAATCTTGCCACGCTGACGACACACTCGCTTCGTAATTTTTCTTACTTTTAGGATGCGCTTGTAACCAGCAAATTCTTACCGCATGACTAATAATAGTATCTGTAAATAGCGTATCGTCAATATGCAATGACGTATTTGCATGAAAAATAGATGCCATTGCTTTGAGTGCTTCTACCGTTAATTGACGATAAACGGGGGCTTGAATTTTATTCAGCAAATGGTTGACGTGTAGCTTGAAACTTTGTTCACCTGATGTTGATTGTGACAAGGCGTTTTCGCTATCGAGCCGATTTTTACTGTTGAGTTTTTCACCGATGGTTAAGCCTTTACAGTGGTGTAATATATCCCAGACGCGGGCATAAAACGCATCATTTTCTCTGCCGACACTGCCTTGTTGTTCGCGCCATGCGTACCAGTCTTTAATGTGCCGCCGACCTTTTGGATCGATGCTGGTTGAGAAACGTGCACTGCCTAGTTCACGACAATCTCCCTCATAATGTAGCGTTTCGGCGACTGTTAATTGCTCTTCAGTATTGTGATAGTCTTCCAGCGTTTCTTTTACTTTTTGAAATAATTGATAAGGCGGTAAAGACAGAATGTCGTTAAACGCCTGAACCAGTGTACGACTGCTTAATTTACGTTGTTGTCTGATAATAATCAATTGCAGGATATGCCCCACGCGTACCGTGTGCATATCAGCGAACAGTTCGGGGGCAGATTTGATTAACATACCCAGATAAATGGTCAATTCCTGAATAATAATGTGTTCACTGACATCATGATTATTGTAGCTGCGAATAGTTTCTAAAATACCTGACGAATCGGCAGGACGCGTTAACGTTGCTTCGCTACGGTAAGCACGACCTAAGCTAAGTGCATGTTGGCGTACCAGTATTTCAGTCGCTGCTTGTTCCAGATTTATATCATATTTGCCCAGTAAACCCGCACAACGTCTGACAATAGTCCACAGGTGTTTATCGCCTGCGCGTTCATAGATTTCTTCCAACAAGTCACGCACCCGCGCTGCTGATAAGCCGGTATCATAATCCAAACCATGACGATTGCTCAGTAAACTTAAGGCTTCCATTTGGGTGTAAAGATTGGCGTTGGTTTTTAATTGCTCAATTAGTATTTTATCGCTACTAAGTTCCAATTTTGTTAATACTTGGATTTTTAATGGCGTGGGGGTCGCTGTTCCTATCGGTAATACTTGAAAAAAGGGTCGCTCCGCTTCTTGCCAAGAGGCTTTAGTGAATTGAAAATCATGCAAATAATTGATTTTTTCATGACTGGCGGTGTCTGCGAATTCTAAAACGCTGCCGAGCTGTATCGGTATGCCTTGCGTCGAACCTTGTTGCAGTTCTTGAATAAATTTAATGAGCATTCCACCGTGTTGATTGCCCAACATATTGTGTTTTATCGGCATTACCACCAGCGGATTACCTGCTATATTCCAATGTTTATGAATATAGGACAGCTCTAGGCGTAACCGCTGAATCAGTAAACAGTTGTCCATCGCTAGATAAAAGCCTTTTTGATTAAGGCATTGCGGTAAAAATAGCAGTTGTTCACCCGCTAAAATGTACATCTTCGAGGTTGCTAAGGTGCGCAACTGCCGCAACGGTCTACCTGTTAAACCAATACGGTCATTTCTGCCGACATGGGTGTAGGCTTTGGCGAGTTCACTGGCTTCTCTTATTTGAATCGGCGCAAGTTCGGCGAGGGTTTGTGTGTGAATGCCGTATTTCATTAAGCTGTTTTGTACCGCTTCATCTTGCGCTAGTAATTGAATTTGTAGCGTACAGTCCTGCGTTTGTTTAACAACTTTGTGTCGTCCTAAGGGGTCTATATCATCCACTTCAAGCAAACCATCCTGAATAAGACAGCCCAGCATAAAAAGACTTTGCGCCCACACTAACGGAATATTTTCATTCGGCACCCGTTTTTGACTGTGTGGATTGGCTTTTTCTGCGGCAATCAAATCGACGGGGACGCTATACAATTCGGGTAATAACTGCTGACCGTTTTGTTCAACCAGCAAACTTTCCAGTTTAGTTCGATACTGTAATGCCGTTTCTTTATCACCTGCGCATAAATGATTAAGCAATAAATAAGTAAAAAACAACGGCCATTCACATTCAATATCCATGAATTGTTTTAATTCATGCGGATCATAATATTGGCGATGACCATCTTCTATCGCGGTTTGGTGTCCATCTAATAGAAAACGCTTGCAACCATAGTTGCCTTCTAGTTTTTCGCGAATAATGGCTTCGGTGTTAGCGCGGATGCTTTGATTATCAACTGCAAACGCAGGAAAGCCAGTGATACTGAGTATGGCAGCATCGGTCTCTTTAGAAATGGATTCTCTGGGTAACAGTGATTCCAAGGTAATGCGAGTGCGGGCAATGTCATCACTAATCACATGCAGTACAGACGCTTGTCCGCCGTCTTTACCAAATAAATTAAAGCCTGATAAAGCTTCCAGTGCCGCTTTTGCCATACCCACTGAGCTGGCATTTAATTCAGCGATACCATGATTAATTTTGTGACCGCGCTCCCAAATACCATAGTCAGGGGTGCGATAAGTTCGGCTGATATAGTGAACCAGATTCTGGACAAAATTGACTTCATCGATAGTAAAGACAATGCGCAAACCTGAGGCGGTCATTTGTGCCAGCATCAGTAAAAATAAAGACGTAGCATCGAGCTGTAAATGTCCCCATTCATGATCACCCACCACACAATCGCCTGATTTTGTGTCGTATTTAGCGTGTAATGCGTCCATTGGATTTTGAGATTGTTTAAATTTTTCAACCTTTGGAGCTTGGCGCATCATTGCCGTTAATAGCCCGCGCATTAACTTAACCACACTTTGCTCCAGCAGGTAGGTTCGCCCCTGATTTTCGTCAACACGCCGATAAGCCAATGCTAAGCCCCATGCGGCAAGAATGCTGTAAACATTATCTCTTACCCACGCATCGGTATAGTTACCATGCACATTCACAGCGGTACTGGCAGGCAGTAAACCACTGACCCAATCCTGTTTATTCAGGATAATGTCCTGTACCTGCTGATAGTAAGTGTCGAGTTTGTCGTGCGGATTAGTCGGTTTCATGGCGGGCAATAGGTCAATTTTTCAGTAACAACTTTACTACTAAGAGAATTTTAAGCAGATGTTGTGCCAACACGCCTATTGCCAATAGTTGTAGATTAACTAAGGGTTTATTTTCAGTTTCTCAGTCCATTAGCATAGTGACAGGGAGTTTTTTAACGGTAATAAGCGTATTACCCGCACTACTTTGATACAAGTCTTACGAGTCGCACTAAGAAAGAGCATTTTTAACGCATAGCACGTCTGTATAGAGGCAAATCTGTAACGTACACGCTTTTTAATTCAGACACACAATATAAATTTGTCGTCAATTTAGTAAAAAACGCTTCATTTTATAGCGAATGTCTTCTTTCCTGATTCGCGTATTCAGTGATAAGTCATACTTTTTTGCAAACAACACACAACATGGAACGATTCCTGCTTACGTCATTATATGCAGTTTACTAAAACAATGTTGTAAAAAGCTAAATCAATCATCGGGCAATAGGAAGAAAGATTATGACCATTCGCGTCGCCATTCGTCACAAAACGAGTTACAGCTTCGATAGACCTGTATCGCTGTCGCCTCATGTATTTCGATTACGTCCAGCGGTACATAGCCGAACGCCGATTAAGGCTTACACCTTGCGTATTGAACCAAAAAATCATTTTATCAATTGGCAACAAGACCCGTTTGGCAATCTTGTTGCGCGGGTGGTGTTTCCTGATAAATGCCAAAAATTGAGCGTTGAAGTAGAAGTCATTGCCGATATGACAGTGATTAATCCGTTTGATTTTTTTGTTGAAGATTATGCAGAGAATTATCCCTTTAGCTACGATGCACTGACGTTGAAAGAACTGCAACCGTATCTGGAACTAGCTGAAAACGG
>NQJH01000300.1 GCA_002256685.1 Methylococcaceae bacterium NSP1-2
AGACGTTTGCAAGACCCGTTAGCCGAATTGGTTAAAATTGATCCAAAATCCATTGGTGTGGGGCAATATCAACACGATGTTAATCAAGTGCAGTTAGCTCGCGGACTCGATGCTGTGGTTGAAGACTGCGTGAACGCGGTCGGTGTTGATGTCAATACCGCTTCGGTCGCGTTACTGAAACAAGTATCGGGGTTGTCCGCCAGTGTCAGTGAAAACATCGTTGCGTTTCGCAATGAACACGGCGCATTCGCTAATCGCAAACAACTGAAAAAAGTCCCACGTTTAGGAGATAAAGCCTACGAACAAGCGGCAGGTTTTTTGCGGGTAATGAATGGCGATAACCCGCTCGATGCCTCCGCCGTGCATCCAGAAGCCTATCCCGTCGTGGAAGCTATTATTTCTCATACCCATAAATCCATTCGTGATTTAATCGGGCAAAGTCAGTTTTTACGTCAGCTTAATCCTGCGAATTTCACTAATGAACAATTTGGTTTACCGACGGTCACAGATATATTGCAAGAATTAGAAAAACCCGGTCGTGATCCTAGACCTGAATTTAAAAGCGTCGAGTTTCAAGCGGGCATTGAAAAAATTAGCGATTTAAAAATCGGCATGAGATTAGCGGGTGTGGTCACTAACGTGGCAAATTTCGGTGCATTCGTGGATATTGGCGTGCATCAAGATGGTTTAGTGCATATTTCGCATTTATCGGATAATTTTATTAAAGACCCCAGAGCAGCAGTGAAAACGGGTGAACTGGTTAACGTCACCGTGTTGGAAATTGATGTTGAGCGCAAACGTATTGCTTTATCGATGAAAAGTGCGGTGAATGCCAATGAAATCAAGCCTGAACGCACTCAACGCCAACCAAATAATAAGCAGCCTAAGCCCACAGTTCCTCTGCAAGGCGCAATGGGAAATGCGTTTGCCAAGGCATTGACAAAGTAAACAATTATAGCTCTGCTATACTCAATCCATTATTAACACCTACAGCGGGATTTATTATGAATACCTACCATCATTTTTTTGTTGCTGGTCTTTTAACAGGATTATCACTTGTTTACGCATCGACAGCGTTGGCAGATCAAATGTACCAACCGCAATACCAACAACAGCCAGACCAGCAACAATACCAACAGCAATATGAGCAACAACCACGCGAAAGAAGTTATGGCGAAAAAATTGGCAAGAAAGCTTTAAATGGCGTGGTCAATATCCATACATCTTTCTTGGAAGTCCCCAAAGCTATCATTAACAACACCAATGCCGAAGGCAGTAATATCGTTTTTGGCTTGGTGGGTGGTGCGATTGAAGGGACGCTAAATACGGTTGCTCGTGCAACGGCAGGGGTGGGTGATCTAACCCTATTTCTTCTACCGACCAAGGCAATTGTCTATCCCCAGTATGTTTGGGATGATTTTTATGAAACCAACACTAGGTATGGTGACATATTCCGTTTGGACGACGATGAAAATCCACCTGTATTTGAACTGCCAAAATAACAATAGTAGCGGGTTTACAGCTCTAAATTCTACTAAGTTGACTATTTCAATATGACTTGCTTGTTTGATGGCACTATTGCAACAGCTCAAAAACCACTGCTGGTTTTTGAACGCAAGAAAGCCCAACACCATTTTTGTTGGGCTTCTCTTCACCTACTCTAACATCACCGACCAAGCATTTCATCCACACTAAAATCATCCACGCTAATTGCTGCTAATCGCGCTTGTTCGGCGATATGAATTAATTCTGCTTCCGCTGAGGTAATAACGCCTCGCGCTAATGCTATTGCAGTCACATCACCCTTACCCAATTTGGCAACGCGAATTTTAGCCTCAACTGGCGCGGCAGCTAATACCGCTTTAAACGCCACTTCAATTCTTCCTGTGGCATCGGCGGGATTATCATTGATATAAATCCCTTGTGTTAATCGATTACGCACCGCAGAATCATGAAGTAATAACGCCGCTGTTTGATGAATTAATTTATCGCTAGGCGGTGAATTAGGTTTGCCGAGTGGAAAAATAAGTCCACGCAATGCCCATGCCACAGGACGAAACGGCAATTTCCAAAAAATTGCTAATAAAGATTGTTGAGCGCGGTATAGTGTGTGTTGACACGCCCAATGTAATAAGGGTGCGTCGTCTTGTTGACTGCCTTGGTTTTCATAGTGTTTTAATACACAAGAGCATAAATACAAATTGCTTAGCACATCAGCAAAACGCCCTGAAATGCGTTCTTTGCGTTTTAATGAACCGCCTAATGTCAGTAATGCAAAATCAGCAGTCAACGCGAAACCGACACTCAAACGGGCGATTTGCTGATAATATTGCTTAGTGTCTTTATCGCCGGGTGTGTCGTGAAACCTTGCATTCGTTAAGCCTAACCACAACGCGGTGGTTTTATTACGCGCCCAAAAACCAAGGTGTGAAAATAACAGGCTATCAAATCGCACCAAATCATTGGCTTGTACTGCCGTCATTTCTGCTTGAATAAACGGATGACAGCGTATCGCGCCTTGCCCAAAAATCATCATAGTGCGGGTTAAAATATTCGCGCCTTCCACAGTGATGCTGACAGGAATAACTTGATATAACCGCCCTAAATAATTTTTAGGCCCTAAACAAATTCCAGAGCCGCCTTGTATATCCATGCCATCATTGACCACGCG
>NQJH01000087.1 GCA_002256685.1 Methylococcaceae bacterium NSP1-2
TTCAGCTCTTTATGAGCGTGTTGCCAGTGTTTGTAACATTGATTGACTTTATCTAATAAGGGCTGGGTTTTAGCAAATACATCCAGCAAACGGCGTTGTTCATCGCTGTGTAATAGTGTTAAGTGCGCGTGTTGTCCGTGAATTTCTACCAGTTGTTCGCTAAGAGCTTGTAGCGTTTGCAGGGTGACAGGACGATTATTAATATAGGCTTTAGAACGTCCATCTGCGCTGACAACACGGCGAATCAAACACTGTCCGTCATCATTCAATTCATGCTCTTGTAGCCAGAGCTGGGCTTGTGGCGCGTCGCTTAAATCAAATTCCAAATTGACTTCAGCACGTTGGCAATCAGGGCGAATATAGCCAGAATCAGCTCGATCACCCAACGCCAGCCCTAGGGCAGTTAATAAAATCGATTTACCCGCACCGGTTTCGCCAGTTAATACTGACATGCCTTGTGCGAGATCGAGATTCAGTGATTTAACGACCGCGAGGTCGATTATAGTCAGATTCAGCAACATTATGAGACGGTGTGGTAACCACTGCTCCAATTTAATTTATTTCTGAGAATATGAAAGAAGTCATGCCCTTCGGGGTGTAGAATTCTAATCGGTTTTGGATCTTTTTTAATTAAAATTTTATCGCTGATGAATACCTCAGGAATTTCAATGTGATCGCAAGTGACTAGCGCATTGATTTGTTTAGTTTGGCAAAAACTAATTTCAATTTCCGCGCTGTCATGAATCACGATGGGGCGATTAGATAGCGTGTGTGGATTGAGTGGTACTAATACTAACGCATTAAGTGAAGGATACAAAATAGGACCACCCGCTGATAAAGAATACGCCGTTGAACCGGTCGGCGTAGAAACAATTAAGCCATCTGAACGTTGCGAATTTAAAAACATACCATCAATTTTGGTGACAATTTCAATCATGCTGGGCGTCAGTTTTTCTGGTAATTCATTCGGTGATATATCAACGAGAAATCCTAAACGACCTAAGTTAATACCAATTAACGGAATATCATAGTCAACAATCGCCCGCGCCGCCGCCAAAAAGGTACCATCACCACCGACCGCGATCACTAAATCACAATGCCGGGCTAAGGCGTTGATTGAGCAAGCGGTCACATGCTGATCTTCAATAAAATGCGCACTGGCACTATCAATAAATACCGTGTAATGCTGTTGTTTTAAATAGCCACATAATACTGCCAAGGTTTCAGCAATACTAGGGTCGCTGGGTTTGCCGATAATACCAATGGTTTGAAAAGAAGTCTGCATAATGAAATAACACGCATGTAAGCGTTTGGTTATAGTAAATATTGTTGTGTCATCTAACAATTTGAGTCAAAAAACAGGCTTTTTGACTCAAGGATTAGGGGCATTCAAAAACAATTTTACTCGGAATAAAATAGCCATCTAAATAATTACGATAACCGCGCAATAAAATATCACCTGCTTGAATGGACTCTCTGACTTGATAATAATGACTCCCTTTAACGTCAAAAGTATGTAAGAAGAAAGGAAATTTAAACCCCTTAAAGTTAACAAATGCTTTAAGAAAGGAAACTTTTAAGGGTTCTAAAAACGTCATAATGGGTACTCCTGTGCATTGGGCTAAGCGGCTTTGGATTCTATCACATTACTTATTCATTTACGCAGTCATATACTGCCTAAAATAAATAACGGATTAGACATTCTCCGTTATATTGATAGCTAATTAAATAGACTGTTGTGTGCCGAATAATAAATAACAGTAGTTAATAACTCATTAAAACTTTTTTTTTAAATAAAAAATGTTATGATTGACAAACATTTTTTTTATTTAGTGAGTAGTAACAATGACTGATTTACAGACCCTTTCAGCAACCGAATTACAAGCAGTGATTAGTAAAGCAGAAAAAGCATTAAAGAATATACAGATTAATAAGCGCAAAGAAGTAATAACCCAAATTAAAGACTTAGCTGCCTCTATCGGTGTGACGGTAGATATTCACGAAGGTGATAAAAAAATCGTCCGTAAAGGCAATAAAGTTGCTATTAAATACCGTGACCCTAATAACGCCCAAAACACTTGGACAGGTCGCGGTGTCATGCCAATATGGTTACGCGATTTGTTGAATTCAGGTCGTGACCGTTCTGAGTTTCAAGTTTAATTAGACAGGCAGTAATGCACAATTTATTTGTGCATTACTTGCCTTCATATCGATTTACATACCTTTTAAACTGTCGAGCAGCACACGGCTTTCTTGTAGTTTTCCCAATTTCCCCGCTGCGTGTATTCGCTCAGTTAAGCTTGATTTACTCACAGGCGCGGGTTTCTCTTTATGAGAATGTTTTTCAAATGCTTTATTTGGTAAGCCCATCAGTTTAGGATCAACGCTCAATGATTTGTGATCAGGACGCAGCACACGTTCTTTATTAACATGCACGTTAAATAGCGCGTGTACTTCGTTTCCGTAAGCATCGGTTGCCGTTACCATCACTTCCTCATTATGCGCACCCTTAGGCGGTATGCCAGAAAATACTAACAATTTTGGATTAAATCTTAACCAGTTTGGTAGCGGTGAACCATCGGGCTGAGTGGCTTCAAATTCCAACTGTGCATTTGGATTGGTATGTTGAAACGCCCACCTTGGAATATCGAAGGAAAAGCGTTGAAGTTCTAATACCACTTGATCTCGCAAAGAACCCGTTAACGATATGACACCATCAGGTGTAGGGATATATAATTTCAAATCTAAAGGGTTTTCAAATTCGATGGGGTTATTAATCAATATCGGGGTACTAAAAAAATTAATTTCAATGTCTGGAAAAATAGGTGATGATGGTAGGTTAGTTAATAGAATCACCGAACCACTCACAATAGGCAAGTTAGGTCCCAAAATAGTGAGCACTGAGTTACTTATATCGCCATTTGAATCGATAATAGTGTAGTTAAAGGTTTCAATTAATCTATCATTGGGTAGATTGCTTGGTGCTGTATAACGGTAGCTACCATCGCTATTAATAATTAAAAATCCACCCGCCGCAGTAATAAATACCGAACCAATAGGAATAGGTGTATTTCCTTGGCTAGCGGACATTACCACAGTTGGCTCATCCCCTAAGGTCGCCTCATTAGTGATAATATTACCCGTTACGGTAGAATTACCTTCGTTAACAGTATTAATATCAGCAATTGCAATGGGTATACTATTTATTTTCATCGTTATTGTGGCAGCAGATGATTCTAATCCGCTGGTATCTTTGACGGTGTAACTAATCGGCGTGGGGCTTAGCGTAAAACCTGCAATAGGCGTAAACGTAATCTCCCCCGTTGTAGCATTCACCGACCAAGTGCCTTGACCTGCAACGACGAGCGGATCACCCGGATTCGTTGTCCCAGCAATTTTAACGGTGGTGGGGTCTAAATTATTGTCTGGATCGCTATCATTACCCAGTACGTTGACCGTAATAGGCGTACCCGCATTACCCGTTTTCGTATCATCAACGGCTATCGGTGGGTTACTGACAGTCAGCGTGACTTTAGCGGTCGCTGATTCTAATCCGTTGGTATCTTTGACGGTGTAATTAATCGGTGTGGGACTTAGCGTAAAGCCTGCAATAGGTGTAAACGTAATCTCCCCCGTTGTAGCATTCACCGACCAAGTGCCTTGACCAGCAACGACGAGCGGATCACCCGGATTTGTTGTACCGGCAATTTTAACGGTAGTGGGGTCTAAATTATTGTCTGGATCGCTATCATTGCCCAGTACATTGACGATAATAGGCGTACCCGCATTCCCTGTTTTCGTATCATCAACGGCTATCGGTGGGTTGATGACCGTCAGCGTGACTTTAGCCGTTGCAGATTCTAATCCGCTGGTATCTTTGACGGTGTAATTAATTGGCGTGGGACTTAGCGTAAAGCCTGCAATAGGCGTAAACGTAATCTCCCCCGTTGTAGCATTCACCGACCAAGTGCCTTGACCTGCAACGACCAGCGGATCACCTGGATTCGTTGCCCCGACAATTTTAACGGTAGTTGGGTCTAAATTATTGTCTGGATCACTATCATTGCCGAGTACGTTGACGGTAATAGGCGTACCAACAACCCCCGTTTTCGTATCATCAACGGCTATCGGCGGTCTATTAACGTTAATAGCAACGGTATCCAAATCGGTTAATCCGAGTTGATCTGTGCTTAATATACTTAGTGTATCGCTGCTTATGCCATTATTAGCAGTATATTTAACCGTCGCTAAGGCGGCTTTGATTTGAGCTTCAGTACCGCTTAACGTTAGAACGCCTGTGCCATTAGCACCACTACTGATAGTCGCGCCTCCCGTCAAATCAACATTAAGCAGTCCGCCCACTACGGAGAGATTAGTGCTTGCTAAGTTGTCATTAATATCAGTGGTAGACAAACCTAGAATAGCCGTTTGTACGCCTACATTAACGGTTTGCCCAACAGGCGCGGTGTTGACGGGAGGATCATTAATAACGATAAGTTCATTGATAGTAATGTCTTTAGTATGTGGATTAATGTTATTAACATCGGGGCCATAACCGGTATCGACACCCACATCGTAAGTAGTAGGGGGGAGCGCGTTAGCAGGCGGTATATCCAAACGCCATGTGCCGTTGCTCCACGTTAAGCCATTTGTTGGTATTAAACCATTCGTTGATGTGTAAGTAACGCCGTTTACGGTTACGCTCAGTGATTGAGCGGTATCCGTTGAACCAATAACATTGGGTTTATAAGTACCGGTCAGCGTGGGGGTGAAGTCATTCGTTGTCAGTGGGTCTGCCGTTGGAATACCGTAAGTAACCGGTGTATTCCAAGTGTATCCATCACTAAAATCCAAATAGAAATGTGCTATACCCGCATCTTCTGGCGTTAATATTTGAGTTGATCCCGTTTTTATCTGAAATGTGTTAATTGAATCGTAGGTAGCCGTCACACGCGCTTGATTAAATACCGGCGAACCAGGAACGCCGGTATTATTATTAGGCGCGGGTATAGCATCGGCAAAATGCACAAAATCGCCCGGCGTAGATTGCGCTAATGTCGTATTACTGGCGACGGTATAGCTAGAAAATCCACTAAAATCCTGAAATTGTCCGTTATCTATGTCGTAGGAATTGACAATTAAATTTTGCAATAGCACGTCTTCCCCAAGCCCTGTTGCTGGGTTGTAAGTACCACTTTTGATGAATTCAAATTTGATGATTGATGCGCCGCCTGACACTATTGACTGCGTATCCAGCTCAAACCAGTTCGGATTAAGAGGCGCACCCAGTACGCCAGACGCGCTATCGAAACCAATAATATTTATATCGGTATTATTGACCGTCGTTACCACAGCATCTATCACTTGACCGTCAATGGTCGCCACATTATTAAATATAACAACATCCCCTGTATTTTGCCCATTGCCATTTTGAAGTATTGGCTGATTAAATACTAAAGGAATTCCCGTGACATTAAAACTCGGCAAGGCAAGTATATCTTGGTAATGACTAGCCGCTAAAATACTGGCTTCAATCGTTCCTGCTGTGTATTCCAACGTCCAGTTACCGTTTTTACTAGCCGCCCCAGTGATGTCAGTTGAGGCGGCAACATCAGCTTGCGTAAGATAGGCAAAGGTATCAATAAACTGTGAACCCTCAGTAGATTTTGCCAGCTCGCAACCATATAACAAAATATCACCATTCACTGTCAGCGATTTTCCAATAGTAGCTAATTCATCGGTGTGATCCGCTAGATTGTCATTAGTCAGGATTTCGTTACCCAAATGAAGTGCCGCTTGATTACCGTGGCTGATAATTTGAATATTATCTATACCCGATCGCCCTTCCAAATAATCGGCAATTTGAGTCAAGCCATCTTTTTTCGCATCGAGATAAACAATTTCAGCGGTAGGATCAATCGCACTGATAATATCAGCAGAATCTTGTACCGCACTATCAATGAAAACCAAGGTTGTCGCTGTCGGTGGGTTATCCGTCAATAAGGTGGTGTCGTTTTGGTCAAACCAGCTTGCTTGGGTACTCGTTAACGCGCTGATATGCTCAAGCCAAGTCGTTCCCATGCTATTTTGCCCATGAAATAATACCTTAGCATTATCAGCAAGTCCGTCATTCCAAGACATTAAACTGTCACTCACCGATGGCTCTAAGGTTGCTGTCAACGCTTTACTGCCTAACCATTGCTGATTATCTTTAATCCACGGGACAAGATGGAGTTCAGTGACATCTTGACGACTCTGTAGCTGTTCAGCGACTTGTTGAAAACCATCACGCGTCGAATCCAGTATCATAACTTGTGTATTGACGGGCGGATTTAACGACAACGCAGCCGCATTTTCGGCTCGCGGATCGACCACAATAATCGTCGTTGCTTGATCCGTGTTTGCCCCCGTTACAAAAGTTGAATTTATCGAGTGAAGCAAGTCTGTTGCGGTAGGGAAGGCGGGTTGATCGCTGGTCGTATTTGCGTTAGGTCGATAATCGATAGCCTGTGGGGTGGTATCTGGTGAAAGATTAACAGTAGGCTCTGTCGGTGCGGCAGGTTCAGTAGGCGTTACACTGGCGTGTTCAGCACTGTGGTCATTATTAACAACAGTTTGCGCTTCTACGGCGGTTGCAACGACTGCTCCATCAAATACCAGACGACTTTCTAGTGCCAAACATTGAGAATGTACTGTCGATTTATTTTTAAAGCTTGAGGGAATGCAAGAACTTTTGTTCATCGGAATATCTCGCTTAACAAATGAATAAATAACTGGAAACCAATAAAACTGGTTTTCCAGAAAAAGATCAAAAAAAAACCAAACTAACCTTCTTGACCTTCTTTTAGGTCTTTTTAAGGCAGTTTGGCTTTCCATTTGCAGGATCCATAACTTTCCGTTTGCTATCTCTCGATAGCTTAGGCTTTTTCTTATTGATTAAATATACCCTTATTTGATGGATGCTTCAACAAGGTACTTTTTGGCTTGCAATTAAAATTAATTTACGTTTGTAATTATAGAGAATAGTCGAAAAGCGATTATTTAAAAAAATTAAAAAAGAAGATAACCGCCGCTTTTTCTTTTTTGACACCGACGGCTGAACCTATAAGTAAGCCATCTTCTTTAACGTCACCATTATTTTCAATTTTTCCTACGACGTAGCCATCACTTTTAACCTCTCCATTGGCTTCTACTCTTCCTACAATAACATTGCCTTTTCGAATATTACCATTGTATTCAATGCGCCCCTCGATACTGCCATCGACACGAATATTACCATTCGGTTCGAATCGACCTTTGGTGCTCCCATTAATGCGAACGTCACCGTTTTGTTCAATGCTCGCAAAAGACAAACCTTTTTTTCTCAGTTCCTGCGCGTGAATAATCGTAGAAAATAAAAAAATAACACTGGCAAAAATGAACGGTGCAATTTTCATAAGGTATATCTCAACTGAGTTTTAATGCGGCGATAAAAATAAAAGGGAAAAACGACGACAGATTATATAATTTCTGGCTCGGTGTTATTATTTCGACGACGTTGTTCAAGCAATGTAAAATCTTTTACCTTTTTTTCACCCAGATAAGACCACGCATAACCTTGTTGTATCATCTTTTCGTTGATTGATATTGCTTCATTACCAATATATAACCAGCCGAGAATTCTGCCATATTTTTCCGTGCTGTCTGGTTTCTCCGTTTTAATACGCAATGTTTCCGCGTCTTTTAACTGAAGCTTTAACCATTCTTTCGCTTCTAAGCCGAGTTTCTTTTCATACGCATCTTTAGTACGACTTTCGGGTGTATCCACTCCCGCAAGA
>NQJH01000301.1 GCA_002256685.1 Methylococcaceae bacterium NSP1-2
CATCATCACTGACCTTGAAATGCCTAGAATGAATGGCATCGAATTAGCATCACATATTCGTACCCAAGCAAACATTAAGACCTTACCCATTATCATGATTACCTCAAGATCAACACAAAAGCATCGCCAAATGGCTGAGGAAGCGGGTATTGACTTCTATCTGGTTAAACCGGTACAGGATGATGAGCTATTAACCAAAATACAAACTTTGATGGACAAACAGCACGCAATGGCAGAAGTCTAATGCAAGCCGACCCTATTTATACGTCAGAACACTTTGCTGTGTTATCTTTTGATGGGCTGCAACTGTTAATTCCACAAAATGATATTTATTCCTTAGAACCCATTGTTGACATAACACCCTCCGCTGATAACAGCAGTCTGGGTCAACTGCAACAAGGCAGTCAGGTTTGGTCTTTATATGCACTGTCCTCAGATTTAACCTTGTTAACGACTTGCCCAGACAGTTATCGCATCGTCATTTTGATGAAAAATGTCCAGCCCGCATTTGGTTTGCTTTGTGAGCAAGTGCAGACCATTGAACGTAGTCAGATTCGCATTCATCCTGTGCCACCTGTTATGAACTGCAAAAACTCGCCGCTACTAAACTTAGCACTGACTGGCGAAGAGGTGCGCTGTATCAGTTCAGCAAGTGCGTTGAGCGACCTTTTTCCGCATTGAATGATGGACGAACCTGAATGAAAGCTCCTGCTTGGATTATTCCGATTACCGACACCGTGTCCGCATCCGTGGGCGAGTTTGAACTTGTGCATATTCTGCCTAATAATCCCAAACTGTTCACGCTACCCAAATCGCCGCATTATTGTCAGCAAGTATTTGTCTGGCAAGACAAAATCATACCCATTATGAATCTTGCAGAAAGATTCGGTCTCGAAAAACAATCAGTGAGCAATAATTTTATCGTGAGTATTTTCGCTTACCGAGCAGAAAAAACCGGACAGATCGAATACGGTGCCTTATGTTCAAATACCACTCCGCGTCGGACTGAAGTAAGCGATACACAAGCTTGCCCACTACCTGATGATTTAACCGCATGGAAGCAGTACGTCAGATGTTGTTTTCAAGAAACAGGAACTAAAAAAACCATTCCTATTTTAAATCTTGAACGCTTATTTGCGTATCAAGAAGGTGTGGTTGCTTAAATAATATATTGTTCCCACGTTTAAGCGCGGGAACGCTATAAATAGCGCAAACTATAAACGCGTTTAGCTCCCTCCTGTGACAACAGAAGTTCACGCTATTCGGCAAGATTATTATCATTGAAAATATGGAACACCCTCTATGAAACAGAATATAAGTCTATTTAGCCGAATGCTGCTCTGGCAGAAGTTCGTTATTTTGGGAACAATCGCTTTGGTTTTGGTGATACTCCCGTTCAGCTTTTATATCATTGAAACAGAAAAGTCTATTAACACTGCGGTATTAGAAACCCAAGGTATTCCGCCCACTCAAAACTTGTTAGAGTTAGTACGACTACTACAAAAACACCGTGGTTTATCAGCACGTTTGCTCAGTGGTGATACCCAAGCAGCAACACAACGTGAAGAAACTAAAGTCGCTGCCAATCAGCTAATCGACACCATGAATCCCATGATGGAGGCAATACCCAATACTAAAATCAACGAAGATTGGAAAACCATCACCGAATATTGGCATAAACTGCAAACGCAAGTCGATAAAAAAGACATCTCTGTTGCCGACAGTTTCCAAGAACATATCAATGTTATTGAAGACTATCTGTCTTTGAGCGACAAAGTGGCAGATCAGTTTAACTTAACGTTAGAATCTGAGGCAAAGAACTATTTCATGATTCAATCGTTCATTTATGCTAATCCTGCTTTAACTGAAACCCTCGGTAAATTACGCGCATTAGGTTCTGGATTATTGGTAGCAAAACAAGCCACGCCCGCTGAATTACAACGCTTGTCGGGTTTAGTTGACCTTGCGGCATCACAACGAAAAATTGCGTTAAGTTCATTAGAAAAAGCCTTTGCACTTGACCCTATGATTAAGACAGAGTTAGAAAGCTTAACCAAGGACGCTAGTGAAAACTACAAAAACGCCATCGAATTGGTACAAAAAGAAATATTAAACACGCCTCAACTGACCTATGCACCAAAAGATTACTTTGATACTTACACTAAAACCATTGATAGTTACTCTAAACGTAACGAAAAAGGGATGCAGTTATTAGCAACACTGTTGAATAACAAAGCAAAAGAATTACGTCAACGCGAAATTAACATCAGCTCTGGTCTATTGATTTTGCTATTAATCGGCTCCCTATTTACTTTTTACATTATTCGCAGTATCACCAAACCGGTGACCCAATTAGTGGACGTTATGCAGAAACTATCAGCGGGTGACAATAGCATCCGTGTTAATCCACAAACCTTTGACGAATTGGGTTTGATGGGGCGGCAGTTTGACATGATGGTTGACCAACGCGAATTAGTGAATGCAACTATTCAAAAAGAAAACGAAACCCTGAATACCTCGATTATTAACCTATTGCAAGCGGTGGCAAAATTATCACAAAAAGACTTAACCACTAAAGTACCTGTCTCTGAAGACGTAACAGGTCTGATTGCCGACGCGCTCAACTTGCTTGCTGACGAAACGTCTAAAG
>NQJH01000302.1:0-3140 GCA_002256685.1 Methylococcaceae bacterium NSP1-2
GGCAAAAGCAAAACGATTTAAAAAGCGGTTAAGTTCAGCTTTGCCACAATCAAAACTTTCTGTGTCATGGTCAGCGCGTATTTTTTCAACGGGCGAAAAAGGAATCATGTCACAGCCCGTCTAGTACGCTAGGCTCTTTCAATAATCTTTCTAGGCGTGGAGTGGGGACGGTTGGTTCATCAAGGACGGTTAAAAACGCCTCCCATTGTGCATCATCAAAGATGAATAGGCGGCGGTCGCTTAACACTTCGGCGGCTTGGGTTAAGGCACTATCCAGTAGAAATTCTGTGACGGTTTTATGCGTTATGGCAGCGGCTTTTTGTAAAGTCTGCTTGACGTTTTTGGTGGTGCGAATGTCTATGCGCTCCGATTTTGCTTGTGTTTCTATGCTTATCATTGGAAAAAACTCCTCTGTATGGTTTTTCAATATCATACACACATTGTCAGTACAGAAACCAATTTTAATATAAATGTAGCGGGGTATCGTGTAGCCGATACAGTGTATTAATTTGTATTTTGTAGTAGTATAATACAACTTACTACAACACTACACGGGAATACAGAAATGGCGACAAAAGAACAAATCTGGACGGCGGCGGATGCTATTAGCGCAGAAGGCAGCAATCCAACACTAGCGGCAGTCAGGGCGCACATGGGCGGCGGCAGTTATACGGACATCAGCGCGGCAATGCAGAGCTGGAGAGCGACCCAACAGGCAACTTGGAACTGGCACGACAAGAAGCCGAGGAGACGCGCAAGGAAGCCGCCGCTTTAGCGGATGCTCTCGCCGCCGATCTGGACAAGGCGCAAGCGGATATTGTCGTTTTGTCCGAGCAGTTAGCGGTAAGCCTTGCCAAGCAGGAGCAACAGCAAGCCGTTATTAACCAAGAAACAACCGCCGCCATCGAGAGCAGACACCGCGCCGAACTGGCAGAAGTGGCACGGGCAGAACTCAAGGTAAGAGCCGACCAGCTCAGCGAATTGTTGAAAGAGGCACAAGCGGCAAACCTTGCAGACCAGGGGCGACATCAAGCCGAAATGAAGCAAGCCAAGGCAGAAGCCACCGCGACCGCTCAACAGCTCACCAAGACGCAAAAAGAAGCCGAGAATGCCAGAGTTGCCGAGCAGTCATGTCAAGCAAGACTTGAGGGCGCAGCGTGTGAGATTGACAGCCTTGAGGTTCAAATCAAGGAGGAGCGCAGCGCGGCGAAGGTGTCAGCCGAAACAGCGGCAGAACTCAAGGGGCGTTTAGTTATGCTTGAATCCATTGGTAAGCAATCCGAAGCCGAACCAACAAGAACGGCAAAAACACCCCGAAAACCTAAACAGGCAAAAGAATAATTAATATAATGGCGAATAACTTTAAAATTATTTTCGCCCCCGCGAAATATTAAACGAGGAAAGATGAAAAACATAATTCACCATTTTTTTTTGGAACGATGTTAATAATAGAGTTATTCGTGAAATTATTAATGAAGACGGTTATTTAAATGTTATTGCTTCGTGTGAAAAAGAAAACCCTGTCGATTCAAAATAAGTAATTATTTTATTCTTTAGGTGATTGCAGTATTTTTGAAGGATTGGCGAATATATTGAAGGATTTTTGTAGTATTTTTGAGGTATTTTTGAAGGATTGGCAAATATATTGAAGGATTTTTGTAGTATTTTTGAGGTATTTTTGAAGGATGTGTGAAAACTAGCCTACAAATCACTACGCCGCACATGAAAAACACCTGAGTTTTACCTGAAAAAACCATGAAATTTACATGAAATTCAATAAATTAACCTGAAAAACGCCTGAAAAATACCTGAACTTTACATGAAACCCTAAAAATGGTTTTAAAAGGCTGAAAATCACAGGCAGAAGAGGAAAAGAAGGGGGGTAGGGGAGGAGGGCAGGATAGGCTTTAGTGAATCATTTGTGGTACAAATATAATTCACGAAAGCCGCTACGCCGTCCTGTTACCCCCTCCCCCCTTGTATGATTTTGGTTTTTTTCAGCGACTTGGTACGGTGATCGTGTCGGCGATGAAGCCACCAACACGAACACTGTTTTAATCAAAAAGACCTGCTAGTTTTAAATCAGGTTCTATTATTGCTCCATTAATGCCTTTAATAGCAACAAAACCCTTTCTATTAAATTCGTCTAAATAAAAATCTTTGTTTTTGTTAATAAGCGATTTAATAACTTCTATACGCATATCATTTTGTTCTTTATTGGTTGCTGTAGGTGTTTTTGGTGTTTTAGGTATAGGCGTTTTTTTAGTATCTTTTTCGCGGTTGATACGCGCCGCCGCCTGTTCGTATGATTCAGTCCCCCGCGCTTGTTTTTCAATTTCAGACACAGGTACACCTAAAATCATTTTTTCCTTGGGCTTGGTGATTCTTTTCGGCTTTTCGCCTTCAGGCGATTTTTCGGAAAATGTGAATATTAAATGTGTTACTTTTCGACCCGTTTTGCGTTGTTCCCAGCTCACTTGATATTTTGAATGTTCGTTAATGTCTTTAACAGCGGGGTCAATTATTCGCGCTTTAAAATTATTCATTCGGTCATAACTGTCATCAAGTTCAAAGTGTTTTTTCAACCATTCAATTTCAATTTCTCGCTTGCCTGTGGTTTTCCATTGCATGAGTAATTCATACAGGCGATAGCCATAAATGCAGGTCATTCCGCTAATTTGATTCAGTTCGTACTTTGTGAACTGCCCTTTTAATTCGCTTAAATAGGGCAATATGTACTGAGAGAAATGTAGAAATATTTTTCCGTCTTCTGGAACATAGCCGATGGTGCTAATCCAGCGAGTTTCTAATTTTTTTAGCTTTGGTTGTGTAGGGTCTGGATTGTAGATAGTCAAAGAACGCTGATAAAGGGTTTTTGCTATGTCCTGTAGCTCACCGTATGCCCTTTTCTCTGAAATGCCGAACAATTTAGCGAAATCCTTGGCAGATAATTCAAATTTATCCGTTGCCAGTAGTGGCGCAACGGAATCAACTTGGGCAATACAGGCGTTGATTACCCGCTGTTCATTCAAACTCAAGCGATAGGTAGCTTCTATCAGTTGATTGGCTTTACAAACGGTTAGTTTCTTAGTGTCCATATTTGCTCCAAGTTATGGGTTTTTGTGGGTTAATTATAACTT
>NQJH01000302.1:3234-3636 GCA_002256685.1 Methylococcaceae bacterium NSP1-2
ACCCCGATTTTGTAGCTTAATGACCCCGATTTTGTAGCTTAATGACCCCGATTTTGTAGCTTAATGACCATTTAACATATTGAAAATTAAAGCGAATTCGCGCCCTAAAAGCTTTTAAAAGCTTTTAAAAGATTTACATAAAAGAAAAACACGCCAAAAACCCGCGTGCTTTTCCAAAAAAAAAAGCAAACTATATAGGATATGCTATTCCACTATCCCTAAACGGTGTATGATATCACCCCGTGTTGAGGTTTACTATGGTTTCTGATCTTCTGGTCCAGATATGGGATATCCTGCAGGCGATCTACTATTTCCTGCTACCGATATTTTTTGTCATAAATATTTTTTTTGCCTTCACGATTGTATTCGTTGAAAGAAAAAATCCGAACCGTGCAGTTTCAT
>NQJH01000303.1 GCA_002256685.1 Methylococcaceae bacterium NSP1-2
TAGGCATCGCCGCCGAAGACCAACTTATACAGCCCGAACGCGCACTTTGCCTGTTACATTTTTTAACTACGGGGCTATTAATCGCGCCAGAATATGAACTGACTTTATCCAAAATTCTTTGCAATGTGCCTTTAGACGCGCCCGTCGAATCTGATATGGAACTCACTGAATCCGAAACAGACGAAGCCGAAGCCTTACTGAAAGCCGTCATACGTCATTGGGAGGCGTTACGCAATACTGGCATCGATGGCTTACGCGGCGAATTTCTACTTAGATTCGGAAAATTGTCTGTGCGTGATGATGGCGATTGGTTGTTACAAGTGGAAGCAAAAACCGCTGATATACTGCTAAATCAACTACCTTGGGGCATTTCAATGATTAAACTGCCTTGGATGCAAAAAATGCTCTGGGTGGAATGGAGTTATTAATCTTAACAACGATGAGTAGAAAAAGATGAAAACCAGCGCGGAAAAATCATCAAGTACCCCATCGAAGACCGCAACCCAATCGGCACAGCCCTTTTTTGCTAAAGCCAATACGGGCAATTTTTTCGCGCCTGCCATACAAATGAAAATGACGGTCAATCAGCCGAATGATAAATTCGAGCAAGAAGCTGACAAAATGGCAGACAAAATTATGCGGATGCCTTCCTCTACGCCCATGACGGGTAAAGAAGAAAAAGTACAACGTCAGCCCGCAGAAAAATTACAAAAAAAAGAAGAAGATAAAATCCAAAAAGCGGCAATGCCCGAAGAAAAAGTTCAGAAAAAAGTAGACGACAAATTACAAAAAGCCCCTGTTCCCGAACAAAAATTACAACGAAAAGAAAAAGCGGGCAAAGCTGATGGTGTTCCGACTATCAGCGCAAACCTACAAACCATCATTCAAACTAAAGTCGCCTCTGGTGGTCAACCACTTTCTGGTGATGTGCGTAACGACATGGAAGCGCGTTTCAATGCCGATTTTAGCAAAGTACGCATTCATAATGATGCTGACTCTGCCAAATTAAATAACTATTTGAGCGCGAAAGCCTTCACTTATCAAAACCATGTTTTTTTCTCAAGTGGTCAATATCAACCGGGTAGCAGTGCGGGCAAACAGCTATTAGCTCACGAACTCACTCACACCATTCAACAAGGTCATGCGGCTCAACGTAGTAGCCCGCAGGTTAGCACCACAGTGACCGCGCCCGTTCAGCGTTTTCTCGGTATAGATATTCCCTCATGGCAAGATGTTATCGATTGGCTTGCCGACAAAGCCTATAACATTCCCGGTTATCGGATGTTTACTTTTTTACCCGGCGGTAAAATCATCACCGACGCGCTGGAAAAATATAACGTGTTTGAAAAAGCGGGCAGTTGGATAGAAGGAAAACTAAAACGCTTTGCTAATTTGCTCGGCAACATTAAGTCTGCCATCGGACAGTTTTTGGACGACCTTGATTTTCTCGATATTATCTTACACCCTGTGCGCACATGGGAAAGAGCGGTTGATATATTTACCACACCCGTCAAAGACATCATTAGTTTTATAGTCGGTATTTTTCAGGAAATACTGCAATTTATTCGCGATGCCGTGTTGATGCCACTGGCAGCATTGGCAAAAGACACGCGCGGATTTGATTTACTGTGTGCGTTACTGGGCAAAAATCCGATTACGGGACAAGTTGTACCAAGAACTCCCGATACCCTAATCGGTGGTTTTATGAAGCTCATTGGGCAAGAAGAAATTTGGGAAAATATCAAAAAAGGCAACGCGATACAAAAAGCATGGCTCTGGTTTCAAAATGCCATGCAGGGCTTATTTGCTATCGTCGCACAATTTCCACTCGACTTCATTGCCATGTTGAAATCGCTGGAAGTGATGGATTTCATTATCCTGCCCAATCTGTTTATCAAAGTTCTCAAAGTATTTGGCAATTTTATCGTTAATTTTACCAAGTGGGCTTTGAATACCGTTTTAGACTTGCTGGAAATTATATTTTCCGTGGTCGCTCCAAAAGCAGTGCCTTATGTTGCCAAAGCTAAATCAACCTTCATCACCATCATAAAAAATCCTATTGGTTTTGTCGGCAATTTAGTCCGCGCCGGCAAACAGGGTTTTGAATTATTTAAGTCGCGGATAGGCGAACACCTGAAAACGGCTCTCATTAAATGGATTACCGGACCGTTAGGTGATGCGGGCGTTTATATTCCTAAATCCTTTGATTTAATGGAAATTATCAAATTAGTGTTATCGGTGCTGGGCTTAACTTGGCAAAATATCCGCGCTAAATTGGTTACTATTATTCCCGAACCGGTTTTGGCAGGTCTGGAAAAAACCGCTAAGATTTTGGTTACACTAGTTAAAGACGGCCCTGTTGCTGCGTGGGAAGAGATTAAAGCCGAACTGGAAGACTTGAAGGGGCAACTCATCAAACAAGTAACGGAAATGATTACCACCGAAATTGTCAAAGCGGCGGTGGTAAAATTAGTCAGTATGTTGAATCCAGCGGGTGCAGTCATTCAAGCCATACTCGCGATATGGAATACGGTATCTTTCTTCATTCAAAAAATCCAACAAATTGCCGCTGTTGTCGCCTCCTTTCTTGATTCTATTGCCGCAATTGCCGCAGGGCAAGTCGCCAATGCTGCTAAAAAAGTCGAACAAACGATGGCGAATACTCTGACAGTCATCATCGCCTTCTTAGCGAAGTTTGCAGGGCTGGGCAATATTCCTGAAAAAATCGTTGGTATTATTAAGAAAATTCGTCAACCGATTGATAAGGGTTTGGATAAGATTGTCGCGTGGTTGGGGGGACTGTTGAAAAAGATAGGCGGTGCAATTCTCGGCACTGGTAAAGATAAAGTAGATAACCGTACACCCGAAGAAAAACAAAAAGCATTGTCTTCAGCATTAAATGAGTCAAATATATTACTGAACGATGATAATTTAGGTAAGGAAGAAGTACAAGAAAAGCTTCCTAATATTCAGAAAAAATATCAACTAAAGTCTTTAACCTTACTTGTTGATAATGACACTGATATTGAATCATTAATACATGTGCATGGTGAAGTAAATCCAGTTACAGATACCGAAAAAAAGAAAAAGCCAAAGAAACCTCCAGTGAAAACTGGTGATAAGGTTCAAATTATTTATAATGGTGATTGGTCTGTAGATTTTATTAAAATTACAAATCAAGTTAATCAATATAAGTATGAAGCATCCGGTAAAATTGATAAAAATCAAGTTTCAAAACCTTTGTTTTCAAAAGATTATGGTAAAGAATGGAGGAAATATAATCCCTACAAAACTGGGGATGCTTGGGAGGCAATAAAAAATTTGAATGCGTGGTCTATTTACAAAGATGCTAGCCAAACTTTAAGTTACAGAAAACATGCAAGGTTCAATGTACCGGAAGGAAAAAACTGGCATCATATTCATGAACAAAACAATGGTGGTCCCAATACGCTTCCAAATCTTGCTTTAGTAGATTCTGGACTTAACCAAGGTTTCTTAAATGCCTACTTCACAAAGAGCTACCCTGAAACTGCTGGCTTGCCGCTACGTCAATTTTTGAAAGGAAAAAGTCATGCTGAACACATGACATGGGGGTTAAAGGCAATAGATGCAGCAGGAAAATCTTTAACTAGCAATAAAGATGAAGGTAGAGGCCCTTATAATGAAATAGTTAGTTATCCAGTATTCAACTTAGCTATTCCTTCTCTATATGATTTGATAATTAGAGAGAATGAAGATAGTGTTAATTTTTTATGAATATGAATATTCATACTTTTCCTTTGATATAGAAAAGGATAACTGGTTTGAAATAGAAAAGGAATTACAACTACTAAAGCTCGATTATGAGAAATACTTTGAAATAAAACTTGAAGATAATGAAATAGTTAGTTATCCAGTATTCAACTTAACTATTCCTTCTCTATATGATTTGATAATTAGAGAGAATGAAGATATTGTTAATTTTTCCGAAATGAGCAATACTCCAATTGCACAGGATTTTAAATCAGGTCTTTTAGTTACTGAATCTGGA
>NQJH01000304.1 GCA_002256685.1 Methylococcaceae bacterium NSP1-2
ATTATCCGCCGTGACATTACCTGCGGTCACATTACCTAATGTAGAATTTCCTAACGACGTAAGATTGGTGAAATTACCATTATCTGCCGTGACATTGCCTGCGGTCACATTGCCTAATGTAGAGTTTCCTAACGCATTCAAATTGGTAAAATTACCATTTATCCCCGAAACGTTATTTCCCGCTATGATGTCCCGCGTCGCCGTTACATTACCTAAGGCACTGACGTTATTGCTGAAATTACCATTGATTGCCGAAATGTTATTTCCTGCCGTAATGTCCCGCGCCGCAGTAAGGTTACCTGAGGCAGTAACATTTGGTGCATTTAAGCTGATGTTATTTGACGCGCTCAATGTGGTATTAAGCTCAAATACTTGCAAACCGTTAGTGGCACCAAGACCATTGGTTAAAGTCAAGGAGCTAACAGAACCCTGTGCAAGCGCACCCGACGTACCACCATTAGTAATAGTGGATATATTACCTGACGTACCTTGAAAAGCACCCGGCAGAATACTGGTTAATGAGTTTGTACCAATGGTATTTAAAGCGACAGAGGTATTGCCTAAGGCGTTAGTGGCATTCAGCACAGTCACTTCAGGTGTTGTTGCTGTACCAACATCCAGTGATGCAAAATTATTTGCCAGCGTTAAGTTGGACGAGTTAGTGCCGCCTGACACACTTGTGGAATTTGCACCAATCGTCAAACCATGTCCCGAATTATTCAGCAGGGTCACATTAGTACCCGTAATAGCTACACCTGCTGCATTCGCAGTCAAACTTCCACCATTAGTGACATTCAAAACGATAGAGGAAGTAGGGCTAGAAATAATATTACCTGTAGAAATATTAGCATTCATGCCTGTTGGATTGATCGCTAAAGTGATTCCATTGCTGTTACTCGCGCTCATCATGCTATTTGCGTTTACTAAATCAGCTATGGGGATAACTGAGTTAGGAGTTCCCATAACAATTGCATTGCTTGTGGCATCCACACCAATAACTGCCGCATACACTGATGGAGTCAACAAACTCGCGACTATCGCGGCAATAGCGGTCCTACGAAAATGGTGGCTAGGATGATGTATATTAGTATTCATAGTGGTCTACTCGCTTAGTATTTGTGAAGAGTTGGGCATCCAAGTTAAAAAAGCCCCAAGTGTATTGTTGCATCTGTGCAAAATTAATATTCATAATAAAATTAAGTAATGGTTTAGTCGGGAGTCATGTTAGTAAACCACCTCTTTTTTAATTGCCACACAACCTGTGCCAGCGGGCATGAGGAATACCCGTAATTGTGGTCCCCCCTCTAACACTAAAATACTGCTTTGAATTACGCCTATAAACTTAAGTTGCGCATAACCCTTACTCGCTACATCTTTGCAGCTATTTTGCCAATGCGTCACGGCTTCGTAAGTACCACCACAGCCATTGGCTAGCGGCGCAAAGTCCGCGCTGGCATAAGACAGCACTTGCGGTGACTTGATTTCAAAAGCGATAGAGGCTGTATGTTCATTCGGGGTCTGTGGTGATACCGACAAAGACGCGCCGCTTTGTTGTGAACCCGCAGTCAAAAAATTGGAAACCTGATTGATGCGTCCTAAGCAATCGCTTATCCCCGCTTTTTGCGCCGCTTGAGCAACCGCATTTAACGGTCCAGTAGGTGCTGGTGCGACGGGAACAGTTGTTTTTGCTGCTTGCGTAGCAGCAGGTGGAGGTATGTCGTTCTCATTAAGTAAACTAAAATCTTTGGCACAGGAACTGACCATAATGCCCATGAAGAGAATGCTGGCAGTAAGGGAAAAACGTGATCGTAGATTGTTCACAAAAAAACTCCATTCAGGTTGGTATTGCCAAACGCGGCAACCGATATAAATCGGTAATACCAAAAGTGTAGTTTTAAATAAGAAAAATACTATTTGTAAAAAGAATTTTTTTTGAATATAAACGATGCGCTAGTTAGAGTGAATTATTAAATAACATATTCAACACAATGTTTATTAATAATAAAAATACAGAAAGCTACAAAAAAAAATTTTATGATTTGTTGAATTTTATTACAGTACAGGAGAGAGTGCGGGTTACGCATTGACGTTTGCAAGGGCTCATGTGATGAACCCTTACGAAAACAAAATCAGGTGTTTACACAACGCCTTCTCCTGCTTGAGAAGGCTGGGATAAGGGAATTATTTTGATCTCCTCGCTCCAACTTTCTTCAGTAGTAGAAGGCTTAGGGTGAGGAAGCTCATCCTACAAAAAATCAGTAGGTGGCAGTTGCACAAAAAACCCTTTTTGTTGCAAACTTATCAACACTTGTTCGCTATTTTCTTTAGCGAGTTTGCGTTCTGGCGTAAGTTCTAGCTCCAATACAAATTCCAGTTCACCAAAACTGCGTAACAGCTCTTCTGGCACACTGGAAAAATCATCTTTTTTATCGATATATAGGTAAAACAAGTGTTTTTTTAAGCTTTTATAAACGTAACATTGCATAAGATTTCAGTAATAATGAAGTAAATCCGCCATTTTACGGTTTTTTGTTTAAAATAACTGCCTCTTCATTTTACTAGCGACTGCTATGGAACATTCCAATCGTTTTTTTAAAACCGCCTGTTTGTTTGAGGCTTCGTTGATTGTCCCGTGGATTACTGCTTCGTGGGGCATAGTTGCTGGCTTATGGGTTAGCAATATTATTTTTGGCGTAGTTCATGCAGTCACACCACTGTACGCGTTGTTAGTCACCTTTGTAGGACTGTATTTAAGTCTGTCTATGGAAGTTGGCGGTGGCGAGAACAATTTATTAATTCCTATTATTATTCACAGTTTGTACGATTTTCTAGCTTTTATTGCCCTTATGCGCATGTACCGCGCTAGTTTATCTACACAGGAGTAAAACAGCTTTAGCTGTTTTATGTCCAATAGCTGAAGCGATTGGACTCCCAGGACACACCAACCATGTACAACCCGATTGACCATGAATCTTTAAAATCTGATCTTAAGTTACCTAATCTGATTGTTGGCATCATGCTAGTGATGCTGGTGACTTATTTGGTTATTTGTTTCACGCTCGGTGCTGAGCTACAAGAGCCACTGCCGGAAATAACCCGCGTAAAAATTAGAACGGCTTTATACGTTGTCGCTATCGTCTCGTTTCCGATGACTAATTTACTGCGCCATATTCAACTAAGACTAAATCAAACCATGCCGCTCACTCGGTTAGCGTATCGAGCTGAGGCAAAAAAACGTTATTTAGTGACCGTTATTGTGTCGATGACTTTGATGGAAACTATCGGTGCATTTGGATTTGTGCTGTTTATGCTCGGTGATGGACGCAATAATTTAATCATTTTTACCGCTTTATCCGTATTAGGCTTATTTTTATATCGCCCTAAATTACACGAATACAGTCAAATCGTTGACTCACTCGCCATCAAAAATCATGAATAATCTATTAGCAGACGCAGATATTTGCGTTAAATGTGGCTTATGTTTGCCGACCTGTCCCACTTATACCAAAACCCAAAATGAAAATGAATCACCGCGTGGACGCATTGCGTTAATTCAAGGCTTGGTAGGCGGACAACTAAACGATTCAAAAGCAGTACGGGCACATATCGATAACTGTTTGTTATGTCGTGAATGCGAACGCGTTTGTCCTGCGGTTGTGCCGTATAGTCGCTTGATTGATAATTTTCGTAGTCAATTTTATAGCGAAAATAAACCGTCTTTGGCTTTCACGGTACTGAAAAAAATATCGCACCAGAAATCAGCACAACGGCTTGCGCAATCCAGTTTAAAGCTGTATCAAACGACAGGCTTACAAAAAATAGCCCGCTCGCTGAAAATCCCACGCTTATTGCACCTTGATAAAATGGAACGCTTATTAACCCATTACAGCGAACCTACCCCATTAGCAGACTATTATTCAGCAACGGCAGATTGCAAAGGCACGGTGGGTTTATTTGTCGGGTGTATGGGATCATTGCTCGATTCTGAAACGGTCAATGCAGCGATTAAAGTATTAACAGCGGCAGGATTTAATGTTGCGATACCAACACAGCAAACCTGTTGCGGTGCGTTAGCGTTGCATAGCGGCGACAGGGAAAGTGCCGACCATTTAGCGGGCATCAACATCCAAGCTTTCGCAAATCAATCCTTGACTGCCATTGTCAGTATTGCCAGCGGTTGCGGCAGTCAATTACAAGACTATGCACAATCTGAGTTTGCCAATAAGGTGATGGATATTAGTCAGTTTTTGATGCAAGCCGATTGTAATTTCAGTGAACAACTAAAACCCTTAGCGGCATCGGTGTGTTTGCATACGCCGTGTTCATTAAAAAATGCCATGCGAGCAGAAAAAGGCGCGTTGCAGCTGTTACAACAAATTCCAGAGTTAAGTATTAAAAAACTACCTGATACGATTGTCTGTTGTGGTTCAGCGGGGAGTTATATGCTGGAGCATTCGGTAATGGCAGAGGCTTTATTGGCAGACTTATTAAATACCGCCTCGACAACACAGGCGAATTATT
>NQJH01000088.1 GCA_002256685.1 Methylococcaceae bacterium NSP1-2
AGTGGCGAAGGCGTGATACTCAAGTTTTCCGGCAAAGGTAAAGTCATTATTTGTTCGCGTAACCGTAGTACCTTTACTTCATGGATAGGTAGAGCCATATCAGGTGCTGGATAAGTTATAACCATTTTTTCTTTTTAAAATAAAATAATAAAGAAACTGCCGTCACGATAAATAGACCCCATAAGGCGGGATAACTCCATTTCCATCTTAATTCGGGCATATAATCAAAATTCATACCGTAAACCCCTGCTATAAAAGTCAGCGGAATAAAAATAGACGCAAACACGGTAAGAAATTTCATGGTTTCGTTCATTTTATTACTGACACTGGATAAATAAATATCCAACATGCCTGATATTAATTCACGGTAGGATTCTACCGCTTCAATAATACGAATAGAATGGTCATAAATATCAGCAAAATACCGTTTGGTACGTTCATCAAATAACGGCGATTCACTGCGACGAATAGCGGCTAATAATTCGCGTAGCGGCGACACCGTTTTGCGTAAAAAAATCAGTTCCCGTCTAATTTTCTGAATAGTCATTAAGGTATCTACCGAGGGATGCGCTAATAATTCATCTTCAATCAATTCAATCTGTTCATCAAACGCATCTTGCAATGTGAAGTATTCATCAACCACCGCATCCATAATCATATAAGCCAAATAATCTGATCCTGCACTTCTTATATAGCCATCTTCATTATTTAAGCGATTTAAAATCGGCTTAAATAACCCGTCTGGTTTTTCCATAAAAGTAAATACAAAGTTTTTTAATACCAAAATACTAATTTGTTCATATTCAATATTAAAAGAACCTTCGCCGATGGAAACAACTTTAAGAACGAAATATAAATAATCTGGATATTCTTCAAATTTAGTGCGCTGATGGGTATTTAAAATATCTTCTAATATTAAGGGATGAATATCAAAATTTCGTCCAATTGCATCAATAATGGTAACGTCTGTTAAGCCATCAATCATTACCCACGTTACGCTATCGGTGGTTTTGTAAGGCACTAATTCTTCAATTGAATTAATGGTGTGTTTTTCAAGGCTGGCTTTATTGTAATTGGTGACGGTAACACTGTGTGGGTGCCCATGGTCTGCGCCAACATGTACCAGTGTACCGGGAGCTAGACCTGATTTTTTAGAAACGAAACGTAAGGATTTAGATGTCATTAGTTATTAAAGATCGATTGTGTTGTTGAGCTAATGCCCATAATACATGTTCTTTGACGAGTGCGGAATTATGGTCGTGTTTGGTTTTTAAAGCATCGATAATCAGCGATGAGGCGGGGGCATTGCCCAAGGCAACGGCAATATTTCTTAACCAACGTTCATAACCGATACGGCGTATGGCTGAACCTTCAGTTTTGGTTAAAAATTCGGCTTCACTCCATGCAAATACCGCCAGCAATTGTTGGCTGTTTAATTGATGCCTAGGATTAAAATCTTTTTCTGCGGTGAGTTTGGCAAACCGATTCCACGGGCAAATAATCTGGCAATCATCACAGCCATAAATACGATTGCCTATCAGCGGTCTTAACGGCTCAGGAATAGAACCATGCAGCTCAATGGTCAGATACGACACACAACGCCGAGCATCGACTTGATACGGTGCGACAATGGCTTGAGTAGGGCAGACATCCAGACAAGCATTGCACTCACCACAATGCGCGGTTGCCTTACTATCAATGGGCAAGGGCAGATTAGTATAAATTTCGCCCAAGAAAAACCATGATCCTGCTTGGCGATTAATTAAGTTGGCATGTTTACCTATCCAGCCTAAGCCTGCTTTTTCGGCGATGGCTTTTTCCAACACGGGCGCACTATCGACAAACGCTCGCATGGTTGAATCAGTTTCAGGTAATAAAGCAATTTCCGCTTGTAGGTAATCAATCAATTTTTGCAAACGCTGGCGCATCATTTTGTGATAATCACGTCCTAAGGCATAACGCGAAATATAAGCGGCAGTTGGGTCATCTAGCGACTCGTTCATTGCTAGACGTGTTTCGGGTAAATAATCCATGCGTACCGAAATCACGCGTAGTGTGCCTTCATGCAGTAAAGCAGGACGACTACGTTTAGTACCATGACGCTGCATGTAATCCATTTCACCATGAAAATCACGCGCTAGCCAGTTGTGCAAATGGCTTTCTGCTTCGGCTAAATCAGTATCGCTAATACCCACTTGTGCAAAGCCGAGTTGTTGTCCCCAGTGTTTGATTTTTAGGGCGAGCGTTGCTAACTGTTGTGGGTTGACGATGTCCATTGCTTAGTAGCGATTATTGGGGAATATTGAAGAGTTTACTCGCATACTCATTGGGTTTGTTTTTGAAAGCAAGTGCGAGAATCTCGAAATCGTCTGCATTCGTACTGCTAAAAACCCACGGAAATCCCGCCAACTTTAGTGTAGAGACCAATGATTTCTGGGTAAAGCCTGTTTTGTGGGCAAAAAAATCGCAGCCACTACTTTCAATTTTTACGCCCCAACCATAAATAACATCTCGAACAATAATAGGACCTGATGGGCATTGATATAGCGTATCCTCTATATCAAGATTTTTTTCAACCACTGTTTTCATGACCAGATTCATATCAGGAACGCGAGCAAACACAAAACCATCTGCTTTAAGCACATGACTGAATCCGGCACACAAAGCCATCGGCTTTAAGCACATGACTGAATCCGGCTAACACTTTTTTTACATCATGATGATAGTAGTGTTCTAAGTTGTGTGAACAATACACAGAATCATACTGCGCACCCGCTAAGCCCATTAGCTCACGCGCATCACAAAGCACATCGGGATACACTTTTGGATCAATGTCCAATAAGACATGATCCCAGCCCTCATACTCGGGTGGTAGTGGTATGAGTTTGCTATTACCACCAACATTCAGCACTTTTTTCATTATATTCTCGCGGTTAAAACTAGCTACATTTGGTGGTAGCACACAGGCGTTATTATCGACTATTTTTAATCCAAAATGACTAATAATTTTATGACGGGGCTCAGCAATAATCCATGCAAAGGCAACTTTTCCAATCGTTGTCTACATTTTGTAAAGTTATTGTTTGACAATTTGGTTGCGAATGTTTATTGTTTAGAAAACCAAAAAATTGTTTGACGCGCTCTTGATCATGCTCTGGTTTTGATTGAGTGTTTTTCAAAAGTCTGTCCTTTCCATCGACAGTTTGTAATTTGGCGGGAATAAACATGTTGCTGTCTTATTTGAAAAAAACCGGTGTAAACGTTATCACTGATTGTGCAGAGAAAATGACAAGTGATACGGAGTCTAGTAATCTTGAAATTGCCCAACGATTAGAGGGTGCTAAGTTAAAGTTGATTAACGCGCTCGCTCAGTTTCCTGTGACTGCTTTATGGTTACTGAGTAAATATGAGCAAGAGAGAGACAGTCGGTTAACAGCCGAACAGGTCGATTCGTTAAAGAGCATTAAACAACATTACTTGATAGCTATGCTCGCTGAAAAAGGTGATTTTGCTAACGATAATGATGAAAAACAGCACCTTATTAAAGCACTCAGCGCATTTCCTTTTTCTTTTGAAGACTTGATGGAGTTAACGGATTTAATTGTTTATGGGTTTCAAACCAGAGGACTTTGTTATTCAGCAACCGATCCCCATATTCAGAAACAGGCGAATCGGGTTATTAAACGACTGAAAAATTTAACGCGGCTGAATAAATTAACCTTGTCTAACAGGCTGAAAGCGTTGTTGGTTAATCAAATGAATGAGTCGTTTTTATTTTTGTCCGATGATGCGATGTATTCAGCCGTTATGAATAGCATTGTCGCTGAACACCTTTGGTTAAATGCAAGACGGCAACTGGTTGAGCGTAATATTAAGTTAGTTTTATTCATAGCTAATCAGTATAAAGGGGGGTTTTTAGATTTTGATGACCTTGTTCAAGAAGGTCACACGGGTTTATTAGCCGCCGTAGATAAATTTAATTATCACGTTGGTTTTCAATTTTCAACCTATGCAGCTTACTGGATTAGACAACGTATTTCGCGGGCATTATCTCGAAATGAACGAGCGGTGCGTGTACCTTGCGAACAGGTAGGACATATTAATAAGTTATTTCGTGCTAAGGATGAACTATTAGCAAAAACAGGTAAAGAACCTTCTGTTGCAGAATTAGCTAATTATTTAAAAATGTCTGATGACGAAATAAATGCTATTTTGTCAATCTCACAAACAAGCTTACCACTAGAAGATTTTGATACCGATGATGAAGCACTTGCGCCGATTGATGTGATAGAGCAGCAAGTTTTTAAACCCCCTTTTAAGCAAATGGCACAATCAGAACTTGAAAGCTGGCTTGAACTAGCAATCAAAACGCTTAATTCACGCGAGTCAAAAGTGATATGTTGTCATTTTGGTATTAATACGAGTAGTGAAATGACTTTGCAGGAAATTGGCGCAGAACTTAATATAAGCCGGGAACGGGTTAGACAAATTCAAGTGATGGCGTTCAATAAAATGAAACTCAGTTATGGTGAGCAGTTAGTGAGTTTTTTATAATAATTAATACTCGTTGTTAAAGTATCGCTCGGGGGATACAACTATGAAAAAACATATTTTTAACGCGCTGCTGGTTAGCGTTTTTATTGCAGGCGCGTTTTTAATTTATGACCGCCTTAATTCCGTGCCTCCCTTGCAGGATTCTTTGGCGTACTCAGAATTTATCGATAAGGTAAAAAATAAACAAGTAGATCGCGTGGAAATAACAGGTCCACTGATTAAAGTTCGCGCGTCGGACGGTCAAAATTATGAGACCTTTAATCCGGGTGATACACATTTAATTGATGACCTACTGAGTGCCGATATTCAAATAAGAACCGTACCGCCACAACAAGAAACATTTTTTATGAAAGCATTTATTTCATGGTTTCCAATGTTGTTAATGATTCTGGTGTTTATTATTTATATGCGCAGAATGCAGGGCGGCGCGGGGGGTAATGCCTTTGGCAAAAGCAAAGCTAAAATGCTTGAAGAAGATAAATTAACTATCCGATTTACTGATGTTGCTGGCTGTGAAGAAGCCAAAGAAGAAGTTACTGAACTGGTGGATTTTTTAAAAGATCCGCAAAAATTTCAAAAACTGGGTGGACAAATTCCACGCGGTATTTTAATGGTAGGCCCTCCGGGTACCGGTAAAACGCTGATTGCTAGAGCGATTGCAGGCGAGGCAGGCGTTAAGTTCTTCATTATTTCCGGCTCTGATTTTGTGGAAATGTTTGTCGGTGTCGGTGCGTCGCGGGTGCGTGACATGTTTGCGCAAGCTAAAGAACACGCGCCTTGTATTATTTTTATCGATGAAATTGATGCCGTCGGTCGTCAACGTGGCGGTGCGGGTATGGGTGGCGGTAATGATGAGCGCGAACAAACCCTGAACCAATTATTAGTCGAAATGGACGGTTTTACCGCTAACGAAGGCGTGATTGTTATCGCGGCAACTAACCGCGCTGATGTATTGGATAAAGCCTTGCTCAGACCGGGTCGTTTTGATCGTCAAGTGAATGTCGGTTTGCCTGATGTGCGTGGTAGAGAACAAATTCTTAACGTGCATATCAAAAAAGTACCCGCTGCGAATGATGTTCGCCTCTATGATATTGCCAGAGGCACACCCGGTTTTTCAGGTGCAGATCTTGCGAACATCGTTAATGAAGCAGCGTTACTGGCTGCGCGTGGTAATAAAACCCAAGTCAGCATGAATGAGCTTGAAAAAGCAAAAGATAAAATTCTGATGGGTGCTGAGCGTCATACGATGGTAATGACCGAAGAAGATAAATTACTCACGGCTTATCATGAAGCGGGACATTGTATCGTCGGACAGCTTTCACCCGACCACGATGCGGTTTACAAAGTCAGTATTATGCCCAGAGGCAGAGCCTTAGGTATCACGATGTTTTTACCTGAGCGCGATCAATACAGTGCCAGTAAACGTAAACTGGAAAGCCAAATTGCTAGTTTATTTGGTGGTCGAATTGCCGAACTAATGATTTATGGTGGTGACCGTGTGACGACAGGGGCATCTAATGACATTGAGCGGGCGACCGAATTGGCTCGTAACATGGTCACACGCTGGGGTTTTTCCGATAAGTTAGGTCCGTTAGTTTATGGTGAGGAAAATGGTCAGGCGTTCATGGGTTATCCCGGCAGCAAAGGCAGTGCGGTATCCAGTAATGTCGCGCATTTGATTGATGATGAAATAAGAGATGTCATTGATCGTAATTACCAACGGGCAGAAACACTTTTGCAGGAAAATATTAATATTCTGCACAAAATGGCGGACGCGCTGATGAAATGGGAAACGATTGATCGTTTTCAAATTGATGATTTGATGGCGGGTAAAGAACCTAAAGCACCACCCGAAGAGGAGGTTATTTTGCCACCAAGTGAACCCTCTATCAGCAATGATGAAATGCAGGATAAAGCCGATAGCAAAGCAAACAAATCAACAAAAAAGAAACCTGCTAAACAAGTTTGAGGTGCGCTTATTGTCTTGGGGAGCTTTAAGCTCCCCTTTTTTTATGCGTTGTCCATGAAAAATGGATAGGAATAAATGTAGTGTGGGCACACTTTTTAGCCACCATCCACCTACAGAATTTAGACCTACGAGATTTTTAAGACAGTTGCTCGCAGGTCTCGCAGAATTTACAGCTAAAAACATGAATATTGATTTTTTAATCATCGGACAAGGTTTAGCGGGTAGTCTCTTGGCATGGCAATTGATACAGCAAGGTTATAAAATTATCATTATTGATAATGGGCTAGAAAATGCCTCACAAATTGCCGCTGGATTGATAAATTCGATGACAGGAATGCGTTTGGTAAAATCGGCTGAGGTCGATAAATTATTGCCGGTCGCCAAACAGCGTTATGCTGAATTAGCCGAGTTTTTTCAGCAAGCGTTTTATATTGAAAAACCCATGCTACGCATTTTTAACAGTGATAAAGAACTCATTAACTGCCAAAAACGCCTTAATAATCCAGACTATCGAGAGTATTTGGGCGATATACACGCAAGGATAGCACCGCTTAACACACCGTTTGGCTATGTAACTCAGCAGCAAACAGGCTATCTATTAACCCGCCCACTATTAAGGTCTTTAAAAGATTTTTTTATCGCTAACGGCAGTTATCAACAAGAGGCGTTTGATGTGGCTGATATTCAGTTTCAGCCGACTTTACACTGGCAGGCTATTGTTGCTAAACGCATTATTTTTTGCGAAGGCTATCATGCAATTCACAATCCTTATTTTGCGTGGCTACCTTTTCAAGCAGTCAAAGGTGAGATTTTAACCGTAGCCCATCGTCATCATTTGCCCGATGCAATACTCAATTATGGGCAGTGGTTAATTCCTTTAAATCCGTATCAAGTGCGTATCGGTGCGACTTTTGACTGGGAAAACTTGAACAACCAACCGACTGAATTAGGTAAAAATATGTTATTGGGCGGGGTTAAAAGGGTGTTAGATGATTTTAAATACGATGTGCTACAGCATCACGCCAATGTTCGACCTTGTACGTTAGATAAACAACCGTTTATCGGTTTTCATCCACAATATCCGCAACTGGGCGTGTTTAATGGCTTCGGGTCAAAAGGTAGTTTACAAATACCTCGCTATGCTCAACAGTTTGCTCATGTTTTAACAGGCAATGCGGTATTGCCTCCATTCGTCAATATTCAACGCCACTATGTCTCTGCTTAAACTTGCCCATCAGTACATTGAAAATGAATTATGTTTAGGCGATAGGGCGATTGATGCCACTGTCGGTAATGGTCACGATACGCTGTTTTTGGCGAAACAAGTGGGTAATACGGGCAGGGTGTACGGTTTCGATATTCAGCGGGCGGCGATAGTTGCAACGACTGCACTTGTGCAACACAGCCAGTTGTTAAACCATGTTACGCTGATTCAAGCCAGTCATGCCGACATGGCAACACACATTCCCATTAGCCAACAGGGTAAAATTACTGCTTGCATGTTTAATTTGGGTTATTTACCTAAAGGTGATAAGCGTATTATTACCCAAACCAGCTCAACATTATTGGCATTAACCGCTGCCTGTCAGCTGTTAGCACCACAAGGCATCATGACGATTCTAGCCTATCCGGGGCATGTCGGTGGTGATGTAGAAACGGCGCGTGTTAGCGAATGGAGTGAGCAATTGGACAGTAAGCAATTTGCGGTTAGTACGCAGTTTAGCGCGACACCTAGCCCGTCAGCACCTCGGTTATTGGTGGTTCGTAAATTATGCGGTGATGAAAGTTAAAAAAAAACGTAGAATTAGCGTTCGAGTATTTTTTATTGTTAGGACATAATGCGCTCAATTAATCTATTCATTATTGTGTTAGTGCTTATGCAAGGGTTTAGTGGTGCCGAAGCCAAATCCAAGCCCAAAGTCGCTGCGCAAGCAAAACAGCCTGTTGTTAAGCAGGAAACACCCGCAAAACAAATCATCAATATTGCCTATTTAAGCCAAGAACAAGTTGTACCGCCTGCGTTGTCCAACTTAGACCCGTTTATTCAAAACAAAGGGCTGTTAGGATCGGAATTAGCGATTAGCGACAATAACACCACAGGGCAGTTTACGGGGCAGCAATTTATCTTAAGTAAATTTATGGTCCCAGTCGATGGCGATGTGGTTGAGGTGTTTAATAAGGAGATTATCGGTAAATTTCAATTAGTCGTGAGCATGTTGCCCGCTGAAAAGTTAAATCAATTGGCGGATAGCGCGGCGGGTAAGTCGATTTTATTATTGGATGCGGCGACCAGTGATGATAGTTTACGCGCTGAACAATGCCGCGCTAATGTTTTACATCTATTACCTAGTCGTGCCATGCGAGCGGACGCGCTAGCGCAATACATGATGAAAAAACGCTGGACGAAGTGGTTTTTAGTGGTCGGCACTACGCCTGAAGATAAGTTGTTTGCTGACGCGCTTAAACGTGCGGCTAAACGGTTTGGCAGTGAAATAGTCGCGGAAAAAGTCTGGGAGCATACATTCGATGCACGGCGCACGGCGCAATCCGATGTCGCGGTGTTTAGCCGCGTGGATGATTATGATGTATTGGTGGTTTCTGATGAACAAGGCGAATTTGGTGAATATTTAGATTATCGCACCGAAAGCCCACGCCCTGTCATTGGTACGCAAGGCTTGATTGCCACCGCATGGCATAGAACCCATGAACAATGGGGCGCGACGCAGATTCAAAACCGCTTTCAAGAACAAGCCCATCGCTGGATGGAAGAACAAGATTATGCGGCGTATGTAGCAGTCAGAGCGATAGGCGAGGCGGCAACGCGCACTAAATCCAATGACTTGACAGCGATTAAAGACTATATGCTCAGTCCTGCGTTTGCTTTGCAAGGTTATAAAGGTAATCCGTTGTCATTTAGAAGCTGGGATGGACAGTTGCGGCAACCCGTGTTGCTTGCTGCACCGCGTTCATTAGTTGCTGTCGCGCCCATAGAGGGCTTTTTACATCCAAAAACTGAATTGGATACGCTGGGTGTCGATGAACCTGAATCAACGTGTCATTATGGAAAAAACAATGAAAAATAAACTATTAGGTTTGGCTTTATTGACG
>NQJH01000305.1 GCA_002256685.1 Methylococcaceae bacterium NSP1-2
CCGGTCGGCCTCGTCCGCAGCAGGCTGGGGAGCCGGCAACGGCGGGGGCAGTCGCAGCGGCGAACGCGGTAGGAAAAAGCTGGGAAGATATTTCTGGAAGCTTGTATGAGCGACTCGGCATGACGCACACAAGCTCCCGCTATGATGATTTTATCAAGAACCCAAATCATGCGGCAGGACATGTGTTAATAAACGGAAAATGGGTGTTCAAGCAACAGCGACAGCCCGACGCGCAATCACCCGCTGGCGGAGCAAGTTCGAGTGTGCGTGATATGACGCAATGGCTACGCTTACACCTTGCTCAAGGCAAAATAAACGGTAACGAAATTATTTCCCCAAAGGCATTGAATGAAACCTATGTGCCGCAGATGGTAAGCAGAACACCCGAAAATTCCCTGATGCAACGTTCTGGTTTTTATGGCTTAGGCTGGGGCGTAAATTATGGTGAATCAGGACAGGTAAGATTGAGTCATTCGGGTGGATTTACAATGGGTGCGGCAACTACAGTGGTTCTGTTGCCAGCAGATCAATTAGGCGTTGTCATTTTGACAAATGGCTCACCGTTTGGTTTGCCTGAAGCACTGGTAGAGAGTTTTATTAACTTTGCAACCTACGGCAAAGTGCAATGTGAAATATATGGACAAAAAGAACCCTGTGATTTGTTCAAATTATTCCAAGAAATTTTTATTCATAATGACAATGAAGGACGCAGTCCGACCGATTACACTAAATCTCCTGCACACGTTGCACCGACACACGCGCTAGAGGTGTACACGGGAAGCTATACGAATGAGTTTGTCGGTGCTATTGAAATCGTCAATCAAAAGGGACAATTAGAGATGATTCAAGGTCCTGCGAAACATAAATTTACGTTAAAGCATTACGACGGTGATTTATTTTTTTATGAGACCGAAGGAGAGAACAACGTCGGTTTGAGCGGTGTTCGCTTTAGTATGGGTAAAAATGGCAAAGCGACAAATATATGGGTCGAAAATCTGGATGCCTACAAAATGGGGAATTTCGCACGCCAATAGCAAATAGCAAATAGCCCACATTGGAGTGTATAAAGGGTATCTATACATCTTGTTTAAAGTTCACATATTAAACTTGTGTAGATACATTTTGTTGCTCCATGCGGACTATATTTTGAATTATGAACTTGTAACCAAAGGTTAAATGATATGGCTATACACGTTTGCATGGGTGCGACACTGATGTGCAGTTTTGGCTTAGCCCCCAGTTCTTTGGTGGTGTTACCGAAAAATACCACGATGACGAGCAAAGTGCCTGCGGCGAATATTATGGATAATATTCCGTTGGTCAATATTATGCCGTTTGGTATGTGTACCTCACTGGCGAATCCAACGGTAGCGGCGGCAACCACAGCGGCATTAGGTGTGTTGACTCCGATGCCTTGCGTTCCTGTTATACCCGCACCGTGGGTACCCGGTTCAGCAACGGTGATGTTAGGGAAAATGCCCGCTTTGACTAATAATTGTAAATTGATGTGTGCTTATGGTGGCGTGATTCCATAGTCGTATAAAAACCAATCATGATGAATGACGATAAAACGCTGTTAGATATTTTAGCCGACAAAAATAGTGAGGCGACTTTTGTGTGGCCTAAGCAAATAGCATCTGCTAATGAGGATGACAATACCGTTATTAAAGCAGCAGTACCGCCGCCTCCGCCACGACCTAAACCTAGACCTGCAAAATCTAAATCAGTAGAACAACCTAGTCAGGCTAAGTCATTAGAGCAGCCTAAAGCACCAGAAAAATCTATTACTTTTTCTGAAAATTTAACCATTCAACGCATTATTGGTGAAGGTGGCGTAGGACGGGTTTATCTTGCTTATGATGAAGCGATTGGACGTAGAGTCGCGGTTAAAGAATTACTGGTTGCTGAACAAAACCGACAGCTAGAAAACTCCTTTATTCATGAAGCGAAAATCACTGGCAAATTAGAGCACCCCGGTATTATTCCTGTTTATCAACTCGGCTACCGTGAAGATGGCAGAGCGTATTATGTGATGCGTTATGTCAAAGGTGAGACCCTAGAAGAACAACTGGATAAATGCCAGCAAAGTTCAGCCGAATTGTCGTTTAATAAGCGCATAAAGCTATTAGATACGCTGATTAATGCCTGTGATACGCTGGCTTATGCGCATTCTAAAGGCGTGATTCATCGGGATTTAAAACCGAGTAATATTATCAGCGGAAAATTTGGCGAAACCATTATTTTAGACTGGGGACTCGCGCAAGCGTTGGATGATGGTGATGATGATTTTTTTAGAAATGTCCAAGCCCATCAGACTAATACTTACAGTGATAACGACAATACGCAAGGCATGGGAACGCCGCGTTATATGGCACCTGAGCAACTGCGAGGGAAAGCAGTTAAAGCCAGCGATGTGTATAGCTTGGGGGTGATTTTATTTAAAATCATTACTGGCGACCTGCCCTATAAAGGCAGCCCGCAAGAGATTCAGGCACGATTATTAAATGATAAACCCTCGCCTTCCCCTAACCAATACATTGGCATGATGTCACCTGAGCTAGGGGCGATTTGTGAAAAAGCGATGGCAAAAAATCCGTTTGATCGTTTTGCCGATGCAGGTGAATTGTCTTATCAGCTCAAAGCTTATCGTGATGGCAGAATGGTCAATATTTATAGCTATTCTAAGCAGGAGTTATTTCGGCGGTTTTTGGCAAAAAATAAATTTATAGTGGCAATGTTCATCTTGTTACTTGGCGTTATTGTCGCGGGCGCGATTTTTTCGGTTCACTATGCGATGCAAATGGATGAAGCCAGAACTAAAGCAGAAGAAGCCTTGGTTTCTGTGACTGCATTGGGCGAACAGGCACAAGTGCAAGCGAATATTATCGCTAACAACATTAATACCAGTGCCAACGAACTGTTTGCCAATATGAAAAAAACCGCTAGTCAACTAGCGTCATCATCACCGAATGAGCAACGCAAGTTATTGGAAGCACTGCATAATCAATATCCTGCCTTTAGTTCATTTAGCGTCGAAAGTAGCAATACCATTACTGCCTTAGGCTGGAGAGCGATTCCACACCAATTCGATGCACCGATGATATTGACCGAAAAGGGTAAAGTGATGCTGGTATTTTTAGCCCCAGTGCCAAGACAAAATCAAACCATTGATTACTTAGTCGCTAAAGCCGCCCCTGAACAAGTGTTACCGCGTCTGTTTCCAACGGAAGTCACTAGCAGTCAACCAAAAGATATTTGGATTATGAAAGAAGATGGCTTAATTTTTTATGATAAGGAAGAGCAATATCGCGGCACCAATATTTTTAGCGATACGCTGAATAATCAGTCGCCTTCTGTGGTTGCCTTTGGTCGGCTTACTGTCAGTAAAGCCAATGGAGTTGGCTATTATTCTTTCCCTGATAATGGCAAGACCATCTTTAAAATTGCCGCATGGCAAACGGTGGATTTTCCAGAGGCTAAAAGCTGGAAAATTGTAGTCAATTACGCCTACATGGTTCGTGATGACTAAACAGTATTGTAAAACGTGTAGCCGTGTAGGGTATGCTGTGCATACCTTAACCTATACACAAATGCACTCATTAAATAACATTTTTGTACGCACAGCGTACCCTACACACTTATGAACATACCCGAACAGCGTTTTAGCAAAATAACCCAAGCCAATGCTCAGCTACTTTGCCAACCCATTGAGTTAAATGAGGTAGCTACGGCATTGCTCCAAGAGTGTCCAATCTCAGCCGATTACATTCAGCAATTGGTAGACAAAAAATTCTATACCGATGCGGTAAAAGTGTTAGCTCACGCCTTACCAAAACGTGAAGCGACATGGTGGGCATGTTTATGTGCGCGTAAAACACTGACGGAAAAATCGCTTGCAACAGAAAACAAAGCCATTGAATTAGCAGAAGCGTGGGTTTATAAACCGAGCGAAGA
>NQJH01000089.1 GCA_002256685.1 Methylococcaceae bacterium NSP1-2
TACTCGACTCCTGTCTCGCAGCGGGCGCGGTCTCAACGGCATTCCCACGCCGCGCATGGGAACGAGTGAAAAAAAATAAGTCTGACAAACCGTTAGATTTCATTCATGATAGAAAAACCAGTAAATTGGAAAAATTCGGTAAAGCCACCGAATTATCCACTATTTATTAATTCATACTGAAGAGGCGGCATCATGAACAAAATAGGCGGTTTGCTATTGTTTTCAATAGTATTAAGCACTTTAACAACAGGCTGCTCTGACGAAGCAAAAGATAAAGCAATGGCTGAAAAAGTCGCCGCCGCTAAAACTGAGAACGAAAAACATAAAACAATATCAACCACTAAAATGGCTGTCCATAGCGATGGTGATATACAGCACGTTATACCAAATACAGCCGCGCCCAAAATTGACAACGATGAAATTTCGCGTAACGCTGACGATTTACCGCCACCGATTAACCGCACTGAAGCACAAGTCGTCCGCGTTGATTTATACACCGCTGAGCTAGTGGCTCAAATGATGCCTGAAGTAACTTATCAATACTGGACTTATAACGGTAAAGTGCCCGGTCCGTTTATTCGTGTAAGAGAAGGCGATACCGTAGAAATACACCTACGCCACGGTAAAGCGGGTAGAGAACGTTCAGAACACAGCACAACACAACATGCAGTGGCAGGACATTATGCGCATTCTATCGATTTACACGCGGTTGTGGGGGAAGGTGGCGGTGCAGCATTAACGGAGGTGGGTCAAGATCAAGAAAAAAGTTTTCGCTTTAAAGCCACTCACTCAGGTATTTACGTCTACCACTGCGCCAGTTTCCATGCGCCTACACATATTGCCAATGGTATGTATGGCATGATTTTAGTCGAACCTGCCGAAGGTTTAACCAAAGTTGACCGTGAATTTTATGTTATGCAGGGTGATTTTTACACACAGGGCAAATATGGTGAAAAAGGTTTTCAAGCTTTTGATAAAGACAAATTATTAGCCGAACACCCTGAGTATTTTTTATTTAATGGCAGAGTCAATGCGCTGAGCGGTGAGCGAGCCTTAAAAGCCAAAGTAGGCGAAAAAATTCGCTTATTTGTTGGTGTTGGCTCACATATCGCGTCAAATTTTCACATCATTGGCACGGTGTTTGACAAGCTATACAAAGATGGTGCGATTACTAACCCGCCGTTAAAAAATGTACAAACTACCACCATTGCAGCAGGTTCAGCAGTGATGATTGAATTCACTGCCGAAGTCGCAGGTAAATACCTGCTAGTCGATCATAATTTAACGCGAGCTATTGATTGATGGGTTTCGGCTATCGTCTCTACCCATCCTGCCAATCTATCAATCAAGCATTTAATAAGGTGTTGTCATGAGAATGTTTATATTGCTCTTACTGTCGATGTTGTTTATCAGCACCGCTAATGCCGAAGTGCGTATTGCTGTATTAGATTTTGAACTTAAAGATGTCACGCTATTGCCCAACCGTCCCGAAGAGATAGAACGCACGGCTTCCATAAAACCGCTACTCACCGCCGAACTTAAAAAGGTAGGTTTTACCGTGTTACCGGTGGATGCTGCCGCACAACAAGCGGCTGAGATGGGCGAAGGTTATTTGTTTGACCATGCCGATGTTGCCGCGTCTTTGGGTAAAACAGTCGGTGCTGATTATGTGCTGGTCGGACGCTTGCATAAGCCTAGTTTTTTGTTTGCTTATTTGTTAGTAGAGATTATAGCGGTAAAATCTGGCGCGTTAGTCGATAGCCTTTCTGTCGAAACCAAAGGCAGTGAGAAAAAACTCACCGCAAAAGCCGTAGAAATGTTAGCGGACAAAATTCATTCATCTATCAAGTAGGAATTACATTATGCTGACCTTTAAAGTGTTGTCTGTGTTATTAAGTTATCCAGAAACTGAAACTCTTGCTGTTCTCGATGACATGGCAGCATTGCTTGAACAAGAAAATCTATTGCTCGATGCGCCTAAAAAAACGGTGTTGGCATTGATTAATAGTTATCGTGGTAAGGATTTACTGGAATTACAAGAAGACTATGTCGCGTTATTTGACCGTGGGCGGTTTTTATCACTGCATATTTTTGAACATGTTCATGGTGAATCACGCGACCGTGGGCAAGCAATGGTTAATCTGTTGCAGATGTACGAATCACACGGTTTTGAACTGGCTAGCGCAGAATTACCCGATTATATTCCGCTATTTTTAGAATTTCTTTCGCAACAAACCGCCGAAGAAGCGGCTTCGTTATTGCATGATGCGATGCCCGTATTAAGTTTGCTAGGTGCGAGATTGACAGAACGCGGTAGTTTATTTCATGGCATTTTTGATGCTTTAGCTGGTTTTGCAGGTGAACCCGATGGCATGGACGAGATTCGCCAACAAGCGGCTAACGAAGGCGAAGATGAAACGCTGGTGAATATGGATGAAATCTGGGAAGAAGAAGCGGTCAGTTTTATGGGTGCGGGTGAGCCTTGTAATACCCAAACCACGACGGTCAGTCCTGTCACTATCACGCCGCGTGATGAATTTCTTAAAGCACAACGGCGGTTATGATAGAACAACACTGGCTTATTGATGCTACACACATAGCGTCACCTAATTTTGATGAGCGAGCGAATGTTGGTGATATTTCTTTGCTGGTAATTCATTGTATCAGTCTACCCGCTGGAGAATTTGGCGGCGATTATATTGATGATTTATTTTGTAATCGCTTAAATCCCGATACGCATCCGTATTTTAAAGAGATTTATCAATTGAAGGTGTCTGCGCATTTGTTAATCAGACGTGACGGGGGTTGTGTGCAGTATGTGCCGTTTGATAAACGGGCATGGCACGCGGGTATGTCGTGTTATCAAGGGCGCGATAAGTGTAATGATTTTTCGATTGGGATTGAGTTGGAAGGTACAGAGTTTGTGCCTTATACCGATGAACAGTATGAGAAACTTAACGCGGTGATTGCTGTGTTGCTTGAAAACTATCCAACCTTATCAAGACAACGCATAACCGGACACAGTGATATTGCACCGGAGCGTAAGACTGATCCGGGGGCATCGTTTGATTGGAGTCGTATACAGCGTGACACGCTGTAACTGCATTTCCACGCGGCGCGTCACTGCCATTAAGTAAATTTTACGGCAATAGCTAAAGCTATTGAACTCCTGTTGTTGCCTAACTTAATGGCAGTGACGTAGCGCGTGGGAACGAGTAATAGTAGATTTTTAAAAACATCAGAGGTCTGCTATAGCAAAAGCAGTATAAATTGATTCAAGTGCGAATTCATTCGCACTGTGCGGATAAATCCGCACATACTCTATTTTATTGTGCTTTAGTTATAGTTATTACGATTGTTCTTCGTCTTTGGTTTTTCCTAAGCCAAACGATTCAGCCAACATTAACACCACGCCCAACGTAATCGCCGAATCGGCAATATTAAAGGCGGGCCAATGCCAAGTGCCGTAATAAACATCCAGAAAGTCGATAACATAGCCGTAAGCTAAGCGGTCAATCAAGTTACCGACTGCACCGCCTAAAATCAGCGACAATGCCGCTGCTAATAAGGTTTCATGTTTTTGTAAGCGACTTAGCCAGACGGTAATCACTAGGCTAATTACTAATGCGAGTCCTGCAAAAAACCAGCGTTGCCAACCACCTGCTTCACTTAGAAAGCTAAACGCGGCACCCATGTTACGCACATAAGTCAGATTAAAAAACGGTAATAATGGAATGGATTGGTAAAGCTGCATCGAGTGATCAACAATTAGTTTACTGCCCTGATCCAAGACTAATGCCAACAACGATAAGCCTAGCCATTTTAACATCGTAAAATTACGCATATTGTCGTTGCTCACCTTCGCCCGCTACGTTTTCTACGCAACGACTGCACAATTCTGGATGCTCTTCATTCTCGCCAACATCAGCACATTGATGCCAGCAACGCACACATTTTTGATGTCCAGAAACATAGACTTTTAATCTAACGCCCTGCATATCAGTTTGTACCGCATCTTCGGGGCAGTCATATTCATAATCATTAACTGCCGTTGCTCTGGAAGTCATCAGTATAAAATGCAGTTCTTTTTCCAGTGGTTTTAGGGCATCAAAAAAGTGCAGTTCTTTGGAGACATCGCTTAACACATGGAACACTAAATAATCGTAATACAACACGACTTCAGCATTGAGTGACGAACCAATCAAGCCTTGAGCGCGACTTTTTTCCAATTCTTTACTGACAGTAGCACGAATATCCATCAGTCGTTGCCAGAAAGATCGATTCAGTGGACAGTTGTCATCCAACGTTACCAAACCGTCATACCACGTTTCTAAAAATACCGATTCACTGCGTTTTCCGGGTAGATATTGCCAAATTTCATCCGCTGTGTAGCTGAGAATAGGTGCTAACCAGCGCGTTAAGGCTTCTAGCACATGATACATCGCGGTTTGTGCGGAGCGTCTCGCTAAGCTATCGGCTTTTGCGGTGTATTGACGGTCTTTAATAATGTCTAAATAAAAACCACCCAAATCAATCACACAAAAATGATGTACTTCTTGGTAGATTTGCTGAAACGCATAATTTTCGTAAGCGGTTTTAACACTTTCTTGTAAGACAAAGGCTCTATCAATGACCCAGCGGTCTAGGGCTAATAAATCGTCATTAGCAACTAAGTGTTGCTCAGGATCAAAATCAGCCAGATTAGAAAGCAAAAACCGTGCGGTATTTCTTAAGCGGCGGTAGCCATCGGAGGTACGCTCCAAAATTTCATCCGATACGCGCATTTCAGAGCGATAATCAGTAGACGCTATCCATAAACGCAACACATCTGCACCTAGGTTTTTCATCACCGATTGGGGCGGAATCACATTACCTTTAGATTTAGACATTTTTTCGCCGTTTTTATCAACGGTAAAACCATGGGTCAATACCGATTTATACGGAGCGACTTCATTCATTGCCACCGAAGTCAATAATGATGATTGAAACCAACCACGGTGTTGATCTGAGCCTTCTAAATATAAATCGGCTGGGAAATGCAGTTGTTCACGGCGTTTTAACACCGCTTCATGGGTCACGCCTGAATCAAACCACACATCTAATGTATCGCTGATTTTGTCGTAATCTTTGGCTTCATCACCGAGTAATTCAGCAGGTTCTAAGTCGAACCACGCATCTATGCCTTGTTGTTCAATGCGTAGCGCGATTTGTTCAATGAGTTCTGCGGTGCGCGGGTGCAGTTCACCCGTTTCTTTGTGAACAAACAGGGTAATCGGTACGCCCCAAGTGCGTTGCCGTGAAATACACCAATCAGGGCGACCGTCTATCATGCTCTCGATACGCGCTTGACCCCAGTCTGGAATCCACTCGACGCGTTTTACTTCGCTCAAAGCTTGTTCGCGCAAACCGTTTTGATTCATGGAAATAAACCATTGTGGCGTGGCGCGGAAAATAATTGGCGTGTGGTGTCGCCAGCAATGCGGATAGCTGTGCAGAATGGCGTGATGATGAAGCAGTTTGCCGTTAGTTTCTAACACTTCTAACACATGGGCATTGGCATTAAACACATGTTCGCCTGCAAAAAATTCAGTGCTAGGCAAAAATACCCCATCACCACCGACAGGATTATCAATCAGTAAACCATATTTACGACCGACGACATAATCTTCTTGTCCATGACCGGGTGCAGTATGTACCGCGCCTGTACCTGCGTCAGTCGTAACATGATCGCCTAAGATAACAGGGACTTCACGATCATAAAACGGATGTTGTAAGCGTTGATACTCTAGGTCTGAGCCTTTGCAATAAGCAATAACGCGATAATCATCAACACCATAACGCCCCATCGCATCTTTTAATAAGGCTTCGGCAATCACTAAGCGTTCAGTCGGGCATTGCACGACCGCATAATCTAAATCTGGATTCAGTGCTACGCCCTGATTAGCGGGCAATGTCCACGGGGTGGTTGTCCATATCACCACTGATAATGTACCGTGTCCTTCATGGTCTGGTACATGATGACAGTTCGCTAAAAACGCATCTTCATTAGCCACTTTAAAGCGTACATCAATCGCAGGCGAATGTTTATCTTCATATTCAACTTCGGCTTCCGCTAATGCAGAGCCGCAATCAGTACACCAATGCACCGGTTTTGAGCCTTTGACAATATGCCCATTCGCCGCGATTTTACCTAAGGAGCGAACAATATCGGCTTCAAAAGCAAAATCCATTGTTAAATACGGATGATCCCAATCACCGAGAATACCCAAGCGTACAAAGGCTTCTTTTTGAATTTCGACTTGCTTGGCGGCGTATTCACGACAGGCTTTACGAAATACGGTAGGCGACACTTTAATGCCCGCTTTGCCGATTTTTTTCTCAACTTGTAATTCTATCGGTAAGCCGTGGCAGTCCCAACCAGGAACGTAAGGCGCGTCATAACCACTTAAGGTTTTAGATTTAAGAATAATGTCTTTGAGAACTTTATTAACCGCATGACCAATATGAATTTCACCATTGGCATAAGGCGGACCATCATGAAGAATAAACGGTGGTCGTCCCGCACACGTTTGACGAATTTTTGTATAGAGCGTGGTTTCGTTCCATTTTTTTAAGCGTTCTGGCTCACGTTGTGCCAAATTGCCCTTCATGGGAAACGCCGTATTGGGCAAGTTCAGTGTTTTTTTATAATCAGTAGTCATAGACTCTTTATCTCAGGTTTCAATTCTTAAAGGTTACGCGCTACAACGTAAGATGGTTTTATTGTATTGTATCAGGTGCGAGATGACTATCAATTGTAGAGACCGTCTCTTCTCTACAGTCCTGTACACGCTAATTAATAATGTGGCGGTACTTCATCAACACTTGCATCGTTGCCCATACCCTCTGTAGAAACGCTTTTAATACGTTCATTGAGCAATTGGCAAGTGGATTCTAAACGCTGTATTTGTTGCTGTTGCTCACTGACTATTTTATTAAGGGCTTGCAATAAGTCTTCTTGATAGGCAGCTTTTATTTCTAATTCGATAATTCGGTCATCGTTCATAAATACTTTGAATGTTACGCATCGTTAAAAAAATATTGGAGTAAAACAGCTTTAGCTGTTTTATCACATCCAATAACTGAAGCTATTAGACTCCAGCGATTAAATCACTCTGGAAAATTGCTGCTGTTTTTGTGCCAGATAGCGATCAAAAACCATGCAGATATTGCGTATCAATAAACGCCCGACGGGTAAGACTTGAATGCCATCCGCATTAACTGTACATAAGCCATCGGTTTGCATCGGTGCTAAGGCTTTAAGTTCCTCGGCAAAATACTCGCTAAAGTTAATGGTGTAGGCTTGTTCAATAGCCGTAAATGAGAGTTCAAAATGACAGATTAACTGCATAATTACGGCACGGCGCAATTTATCGTCTTCATTCAATTCCACGCCTTTAAACACGGGCAATTTGCCTAGGTTAATCAGTTGGTCGTAGCTTTCTAAGTCTTTAACATTTTGGCTATAGGCATCCCCTACCCTGCCAATGGACGTTATGCCTAAGCCGATTAAATCACAATCGGAATGGGTGGAATAGCCTTGAAAATTACGGTGCAATAAGCCTTGGCGTTGTGCAATGGCTAGTTCATCATCGGGTTTAGCGAAGTGATCCATGCCAATATACACATAACCTGCATCAACCAAGCGTTGTCCTACTGTTTGTAAAATCGCTAGTTTGACTTCTGGGCTAGGTAAATCGGCATCGTTAATTTGTCGCTGGGTTTTAAAACGGCTGGGAATGTGCGCGTAATTAAAAATCGAAAACCTGTCTGGACTGACGTGCAGAATTTTATCCAGCGTTCTATTAAATGAATCCACGGTTTGCAGCGGTAAACCGTAAATTAAATCAATATTGGTAGAACGAAAACCCTCGTCCCGCGCTGCTTTTAATACTGCAAAAGTTTGGGCTTCGCTTTGCAAGCGATTAACGGCTTTTTGCACATCGGGGTCAAAATCTTGTACGCCTAAGCTGATACGATTAAAACCTAAGCTGCGCAGTTGTTGAACGGTGTGCAGATTGGTTTCTCTGGGGTCAACTTCAATGGAATATTCGCCGCTGTCATCGTCTTTCAACGAAAAATGTTCGCGCATAAGGCTGAGCATGTGAGCGATTTTTAGTGATAATTTTGTTGCACGCGCAATAAAAACACACGGTATCGCAAAATGGAATATGCACATACAGTGATAACGGCCCGCCTGCGGCATTGGATTTTGCAATATGTAGTCGGTAGTCAGAATCGGTAAAGCCTTCGTGCAGTTCCAATGCGGTTGGATACGAGGTATAACGCGGTCCTGCTTTATCGTAGCGATTAATGAGTGGTAAATCGAATTGTAGAGATTGATCCATTAGGGTTATGCTCGGCTGTGTTTATTTTACGGCGACTAACACTTAAGACGGGCGCATAGACCTCTGAGGTTTTTGAAACCTCAGAGGTCTGATTGCGTCCAAAATGAAAGCCTATTTCACGACGCTATTAATAACGAGGGTATGACGGGTTTTATCCGCTACCGTTACACTCTCAAGCACACCGATTAAATCACCTGCTTGTTTCATGGCGTTACCCGATTTAGAAATTCGTGCCAGTAATTTAACGTCGGTAAAATTGGATAATTTCATAGCGGGAGTCATTGCTTGTGCATCCGTTAAGCTGACCGATAGCGGCAAATCGCTCACTTGTTTACGGACTATGGCTAAGGGCATTTGTGGTCCTGATAGAGCTTGTGCATAAATAAACACTGTATCAGTAGGGCTAGTTTGGTTTTGCAATTCGGGTGCAAGACTAACTTGGACATCAATACTTGCTGTGGAGACGCGCACATCTGCGTTTCCACTGGTTGCTTCTTTGCTAACTGCCTCTTTACCTGTCCCGTTGTCCGCCTCTGCAATTTTACTGTCTATTTTTGTTAATAAACTTTGGGTTTCTTGCTGTGCTTCAGAACCTTGCGGCAAAGCGGCGGCTAACTGAGTCCATAATTTTTTGGCAGCAACAAATTCACCGGCTTGGGCTTTCGCCATACCCGCTAACCACAAGGCATTCGGATTATTAGGTGCTAAGG
>NQJH01000306.1 GCA_002256685.1 Methylococcaceae bacterium NSP1-2
CCATCGATACCGCGCCAAACGAGTGTTCTTGACCATTCACCGCCACACGATAAACCAACGCTTCTTGTTCAACTAATAATGGCACTTGAGCGGGTTGATGTCGTGGTACGCCCATATTTACGGTAATTAAACCGTCATCATCAAAACACAACAATAACTGCCCCGCATTGGTATCAACGCGAATTTCGTCTTTGTCTGATAGCTTTTTATCGCGCACAAAACGCGCAAAACACCGCGCTCCATTACCGCATTGTGCGACTTCGCTGCCATCGGCGTTAAAAATACGGTATTTAAAATCCGCAGTGCTGGTCACTGGTTTTTCTACCAATAATAATTGATCGAAGCCGATGCCAAAGTGACGATCAGACATAAAGCGGATTTGTTCAGGGCTTAGCTTGATCGTTTGATTAATTGCGTCAATAACAACAAAGTCATTACCAAGACCGTGCATTTTAGTAAAGTGAATCATTAGGCTTATTCAACAAAGATAATGTAATTAGTAGATGATAAAAGCGTAGCATAAATAATCAATGCCACAGTAATTTAGCCGCCATGATAAACAGCAACAGCGAAAAATAACGTTTTAGGGTAGCGGCGGGGAGTTTATGCGCCAGTTTTGCACCGATAGGCGCGGTAAAAATACTACTCACACTAACCCCTAAAAAGGCAGGTAAATACACATAACCTAAGCTCCACTCTGGCAAGCGTGCATCATGCCAACCGAGTAACACATAACTCACGGTACCAACTACGGCTATCGGCAAACCACACGCACTTGCTACCGCGACCGCCTGACGCATCAAGTGTCGCCCATGCACCACATAAGGCACAGTCAATGTACCACCACCGATACCAACAATGGCTGACACCAAGCCTATCACGACACCAACCAACGCATCCAAGACTTTTGATTGCTTAGCGTTACCCTCTTTTGGCTTGATTTGTAACGCCATTTGCACGCCAACATACAACAAAAACGCCACTAAAATTAATCGCAGCGTGTCCGCGCTAATTTGTTTTGCCAACACCGCCCCTGCGGCAGCACCGATCATAATGCCGGGTGTTAAGCTAAACACCTTAGCCCATAGCAACGAACCTAAACGATGATGTGCTGTGACCGAGGAAATAGCCGTCAAAATAATTGCCGCTAACGAACTTGCCACCGCCATAATCATCACGACATCCGCCGAAAAACCATGCGCCGAAAACAAGATCACCAGCACCGGTACAATCACTAAACCGCCACCAATACCAAACAAACCCGCCAATACACCCGTCACCATACCGAGCAACACACTGGCTAAAAAAATTTCCACCACCGTTATATCGACAACATTCATTATTTCAACCATATCCATCATCATTACCTTAACAAAATACTCAGCCGATATTATGCCGTGTTTTTAGTTTCGTAGGTCAGGTTAGCGCAACGTAATCCGATACATGCAATCAGAAATTATGACTTTCGCTCATTCCCAAACCCACGCTTGGTCATTTAGTTTGTTTCTAATCGGTTGGAATATTCACTATGTAGCTATGATAGCTTGATATAATCAAACGCAATAGACCGAGAGTGAGTAGCAAGTAATGAAAATATACCTCGTAGGTGGGGCAGTACGCGATACCTTACTGAATAGACCTGTATCAGAACGGGACTGGGTGGTTATTGGTGAAACGCCTGAATCCATGTTAAAACAAGGTTTTAAACCAGTGGGTAAGGATTTTCCGGTATTTTTGCACCCGCATACGCACGAAGAATACGCACTGGCTAGAACTGAACGCAAAACCAGTCACGGTTATACGGGGTTTGCGGTTCATGCTGATCCTGATGTCACGCTGGAGCAGGATTTAATTCGCCGTGATTTGACCATTAACGCAATGGCGATGACTCCAGAAGGCGAGCTGGTTGATCCATATAATGGGCAACGGGATTTAGAACAGCGAATTTTCCGCCATGTGTCGCCTGCGTTTACCGAAGACCCCGTGCGTTTGTTACGGCTTGCGCGTTTTGCCGCACGTTATCAACATCTGGGCTTTACGCTGGCTGAAGAAACCAACGCTTTATTAATTAAGATGGTCACAGCGGGGGAAGTGGATTATTTAGTGCCTGAGCGGGTATGGGCTGAATTAGTGAAGGCACTGAAAGAACCAAACCCCAGCGCGTTTTTTTATGCGTTAAAAGACTGTGGCGCGTTGGCTAAAATTTTTCCTGAAATCGATGCGCTGTTTGGCGTACCACAACCGGCACAGTATCACCCTGAAATTGATACGGGGGTTCATTGTTTAATGGTATTGGAACAAGCGGCGTTATTATCGAATAAAACCGAAGTGCGTTTTGCGGCTTTGGTGCATGATTTGGGCAAAGCCTTATCGCCTAAAGACAATTTACCGCATCATTATGGACATGAAAACGCAGGTTTGCCCGTATTGGAAAAACTCTGTCAACGCTTGCGCGTACCTAATACTTATAAAACATTGGCGACACACGTTATGCAATATCACACCCATTGCCATAAGGCGATGGAATTACGCGCGGGTACGCTCACCGATTTATTAGCCACGCTGGGAACGCATAAACAAAACAATCAGTTTGCTGAATTTTTATTGGCAT
>NQJH01000421.1 GCA_002256685.1 Methylococcaceae bacterium NSP1-2
AGAACGTGGCATTACCATTCTGGCAAAAAACACCGCACTGGATTGGAACGGTTATCACATCAATATCGTTGACACCCCGGGCCATGCTGACTTTGGTGGCGAAGTAGAGCGTGTATTGTCGATGGTTGATTCAGTATTGCTTTTGGTGGATGCGGTTGATGGCCCGATGCCACAAACCCGTTTTGTAACCCAAAAAGCCTTTGCCTTGGGCTTAAAACCGATAGTTGTTATCAATAAAATTGACCGTCCGGGTGCGCGTCCTGACTGGGTTGTCGATCAAACCTTTGATTTGTTTGACCGCTTGGGTGCGACCGATGAACAACTCGATTTTCCTATCGTTTATGCCTCGGCTATTAATGGTTATGCCGGTTTGGAGCACACCATAACCGAAGGCGATATGACCCCGTTATTTGAAACGATAGTCGAAAAAGTCAGTCCGCCGCCCGTTGATATGGATGGTCCTTTTCTAATGCAGGTTTCCAGTCTTGATTACAACACTTATGTTGGCGTTATCGGTATTGGCCGGATCCAGCGTGGCAGCATCAAACCTAACCAGCCATTGACGATTGTTAATCGGGAAGGTGTCGAGCGCAAGGGGCGCATGTTGCAAATTTTTGGCTTTCATGGCCTGGAGCGTGTCGAAGTCTCTGAAGCCCGTGCCGGCGACATTATTGCCTTTGCAGGCATTGAAAAGCTGGAAATTTCTGACACTATCTGCCATCCCGATGCCGTAGAAATCATGCCCCCGTTATCGGTGGATGAGCCTACCGTGACCATGACGGCAAATACGCGACAGACTCGATAAGGAATTGCAACACAACGTCGCACTAAAGGTTGAAGACACGGGAGACCCTGATAAATTTAAAGTATCAGGTCGTGGCGAATTGCATTTGTCCGTTCTAATTGAGAACATGCGCCGCGAAGGTTTTGAAATGGGTGTATCGCGTCCGGAAGTTATCATTAAAGAAATTGATGGCAAAAAATGCGAACCCTTTGAAATGGTCACCATTGAAGTGGAAGAAATCCACCAGGGTGCCATCATGGAAAAAATAGGTGAGCGTAAAGGCGATTTAATCAATATGGTCCCGGATGCCAAAGGTCGTATTCGTCTGGAATATATGATGCCCTCACGCGGACTGATTGGTTTCCAGACTGAATTTATGACGGCAACCTCAGGCTCCGGCTTGCTCTACCATGTATTCGACCATTATGGCCCAATGAAACCGGGTGAAGTGGGCAATCGCCAACGCGGCGTAATGATTTCAATGGTTGCAGGCAAAGCTGTGACTTATTCATTGCATCCGTTACAAGAACGCGGCGAACTGCTGTTAGTCAATGGCGATGAAGTCTACGAAGGCATGTTGGTGGGTTTGCATTCCCGTAGTAATGATTTGTGCGTGAATCCCTGCAAACCGAAACAATTAACCAACGTTCGCGCCTCAGGTACAGATGAAAGTCTGGTGCTGGCACGGATTCAGAAAATGACCCTGGAGCAGGCGTTGGAATTTATCGCTGAAGATGAACTGGTTGAGGTTACGCCAAAGTCCATACGCTTGCGCAAGAAGTTGTTGACGGAAAATGAGCGTAAGAGAGCGGCTAAGGGTTAAGTTTGTCGGGGCAATCCCTTGTGGTTGCCCTTAAGAAAGTATAGGTATGTTGGGTTACGCATGGATGCAGGAGAAATTGCCGAGCGCAGCGTAACCCAATACTTTGCGCCGATGCTTGTCGGGTTATGCTAATGTAATCTACAGAACTAAAATCAAACTAGGAGCATTAAGCGTGAATGAAATTATATTTTTAATTGAAGATGCGCCCGAAGGTGGTTTTATAGCGAGAGCATTAGAAGGTTCTATATATACCGAAGCCGACGATATGGATGATTTGCACCATAAAGTGCGCGATGCAGTCGACTGTCATTTTGAACCTTCAATTAAACCTAAAATAATATGTTTGCATTTTGTCCGAGAAGAAATTATTGCCGCATGAAGTTGCCACGCAATTGTTCAGGTCTGGAACTCGCTAAGAAACTGGCCGAGTTAGCTTATGAAATTAGTCGTCAAACGAGTAGTCATATTTGCTTAACCACACAATAAAATGGTGAACATCATATTACCATTCCACAACATGATCCCTTAAAGGTAGGAACGTTTTCGGCTGTATTGGATGATGTTGCCAAACACTTTTTAATCAGTCGTGATGATTTGACAAAGCGGCTATTTCAGATTAAAAGGTGATAAGCCTGGATACTTTAATAAATAAAAACAATTGATTAGAAAATATTATGAGGAGAATCCGGTAAATAAGGTGTTTTAAAGTGCGTAGGTTAGTGATAGCGTAACCTAACATTTTGAGCTTCGTTGTGTTGGGTTCAGCTATCGCCTAACTCGACCCACAGGTCTCTTAGAATAAA
>NQJH01000307.1 GCA_002256685.1 Methylococcaceae bacterium NSP1-2
TGCTCGGCGGCGCATGGCTGGAATATAGCGCCGAAACAATTGAATATGCAACGCGGATGGGCGAACACCGTCGCGTTGAACTGGCGGATAACTCCACGATCGACCTGAATACCGATAGCCGTGTTTCGGTCAGGATTTCCCTTTTGCAACGCAACGTGGTGTTAACGCAAGGTGAGGCGCTTTTTGAAGTTAACCACAATCGGCTTCGACCGTTTACTGTAAAGGTGGCCGACTTGCGGATACGTGATGTCGGCACCCGTTTCAATGTCCGCAAACACGCAAATGGAGCGACCATTTCCGTTCTTGAAGGTGAAGTTGAACTGAATAACGGGCACGGTGTGATCAGCGAACACCTCGGCGCGGGCAATCAGCGCAGCTATTCGGAAACGATCGGCTTAGGCCGGTTGGAAACGGTGGAAGCCGAGAACCTCACCGCCTGGGTCAATGGGCAATTGGTTTTCAAGCATACGCCATTGCGTGAAGTAACGGCTGAACTGGAACGCTATCACCCGTTTCAGTTTACCATTGCCGATCCCAAACTCGCGCAGGAAACGCTCAGCGGTACCTTTAACTCTGATGACATTGAGCCGTTTCTGCATGCGCTTGAGACTATTCTGCCTGTCCAGGCCAAGCGTAACGGCCAGCAAATTCTGTTGCGGAGGGCACAGAAAAGATAACTTACATTCAACTTATGCGTCGAATTTTATTTTATCGTTGGCATATTGGTGAATCAGCGAGCTAATCAGGGTTTGATAAGGTAGTCCTTGGCTAAGAGACTTGGCTTTGATGCGCTCAATATCGCTTTCCAACAACCGTATACTGATGGCTTTTTTCTTGCTCATTTGCGCACATGCAATTTGCTTGTAACGTTTTTTTTCATTTTCTACATTATCAATACTTATGGCGCGATCGCTCTCAACGTACTCAATAATAGACTTTTCTTCTGCTGATAATTTAGCTGTCATTCTTGACTCCTTCAAAGTGCATGTTTTGCCTGCTATTTTGTATATGCAGAGTATATCAGTGAATAGGCAATGCGACGAAGAAATTGTAGATGCCGTGAATAGGCAACAAAAATACCCGAAAATTTTTTTACAAAAATGTCCAGTTCGGCCCCTTTACTTTGTTATTAGTATTAAGACGCCCAAAAACGTTGATAAATTGACTAAAACTAAACCAGGGAAAATAACATGGTTAACAGCTCACCGATTATCAAGGCCATTAAAGTTGAGTGTACTTGGCACCGAATCGAACCGTTCAAATTGATCCAGCATGGCCTCTTGATCACGCCGCTACTGATGGGCAATGCCTATGCCGCTGGAGACCCAACCTATTCTTTCAATCTGCCGGCGCAACCCATGTCCGCCACGCTGGACAGCCTGGCACAATCTGCTCACACCAAGCTGATTTATTCGGACGCAACGGTTAAGGGCAAGCGCGCCGCTCCGGTTAAAGGAAAATATACAGCTCAGCAAGCGCTGAATGTTGCGCTGGGCAATAGCGGCCTTAACTACAAAGTGGTTGACAAAACGCTGATTACCGTGGCTAGCAAACCCGCCGCAGTAACACCTCCAGTAGCCCCCGCATCAGCGATAACCTTGAAACCAATGACAGTGGTGGGAGAGGCTGTTCAAAATCCGGATGATCCTTATAATACAAGCTATAACGTCACTAACGCCAGCACGGCTACCAAAATCGATACGCCGATTATGGAGACACCTTTTTCGGTGACTGTTGTGCCGAAACAGGTATTAAGAGACAAGCAGGTTATACGCGTTGAAGACGCCATAACCAGCGTGGCGGGGGTGCAGTCCAGCTGGACTAATGGCGGGACGAGCGATGTTTTCATGATACGCGGCTTTCAAAATACCAATTTGTACCGTGACAGTTTTCTACTGCCTTCAGCATTGGGTGGTGGTACGACTAAACGGCAAGTCGCCAATCTGGAACGCATTGAAGTACTGAAAGGCCCCGGCTCTATTCTGTTTGGACGCAACGAACCCGGCGGCGTTATCAATCTGGTGACCAAAAGACCACAAGCAACTCCTTATCATTCCATACAACAACAATTCGGCTCTTACGATTTCTACCGGACCACAGTGGATTCGACTGCCGCCATCACGCCCGATGATAAACTGTTGTATCGGGTCAATTTATCTTATGAAAATGCCAATTCTTTTCGAGACTTTGTATCAACAGATGATGTGTTCTTTGCACCCAGTTTAACCTGGAATCTGTCCGATCAAACCCAAATCAATATGGATATTGCCTACGAACATTTCAATGACAAAATTGACTCGGGTATTCCACCGATGGGTAACCGTCCCGCGCCTGTTCCTATCAGCCGCCAAATCGGTGATCCGTTAAATAACACCAATAGGGGCGATAGAACCTATGTCGGCTTCAACTGGTCACACGAGTTCAATGATAGCTGGAAACTAGCGCATCGCTTCGGCGCGGAATTTTTGGATATTGATAAGGGCGATTTCACGTTCTTTTTCGGGCAGCCAGACCCAGAAGGAAATCTCGTAAACCTCGATGCGGATTTTTCCAATGGAGGCAACCGGGGCTTTAACAACGGCTTAACACAACAACAAAATTATTACACCAGGGCTTCAACAACGGCCTAACACAACAACAAAACTATTACACCACACTCAATTTAACGGGTAAGTTTAATACCACCCCGATGTTGGAGCATACCACCTTATGGGGATTTGATTATTTTGTTATTGATAACCAAGGTTCAACAGCCTGTTGTGCGGCTTATCCAATTGGAGCCAACTTTAACATCTTCAATCCAACTTATCAGACATTTGCTGATCCTCTTGCTTCGGTTTTTACGCCCAATTCAGACTTCAATCAGGAGTGGTATGGCCTGTATTTCCAGGATCAGATCAAGTTCCCGTTCAATGTCTATGGCAACGTCGGGGTGCGTTACGACAATGCCTCAGGTACACAGTATATGACTAGCGGCGAATCCGTAAACACCAATGATAATCACGTAAGTCCTCGTGGCGGTTTGCTATGGAGACCGATAAACTGGTTATCCGTCTATGGTAATTACAGTCAAAACTTTGGCCCTTCCAACAACCAATTCAATAGCCCAGGTCAACAGATATTGCCGCCCACGCTAGCGGATGAGTGGGAATTGGGTGCTAAAACAGAGTTCTTTGAAGGCCGTTTATCAGCCACCTTTGCCTATTTTGATTTAACCAAAAATAACATTGCTGTGAGTGATCCTAATAACCCCACTCTTCAGATTGCGAGTGGCGAACAGGAAAGTCGCGGCTATGAATTTGAAGTAGCCGGTGAAATTTTACCGGGCTGGAAAATGATCTCTGCTTATACGATCCTGGATTATGCCAAAATTAATGTTGGCTTTAATGGCGGCGTTGACGACGATACCGGGAATCGCCTGTATAACGCACCGCGAAATTATGGCAGTTTATGGAACACCTACGAATTCCAGGATGCTGTTTTTCGCGGCTTGAAATTTGGCGGAGGCATAATCGCATCAAGTCAAAGCCAGGGCACCAATGACAACACTTTCCAATTACCCGGTTATGTAACGTTGAATTTGATGACTAGTTACAATTTGAATGTAAAGGGGAAAAATTTAACTTTCCAACTTAACGCCAACAATCTGCTCGATAAAACCTACTACTCCGGAACCAATACCGGCAGTATGATCGGCGTCGCTACACCACGCTTCTTCATGGGATCGATTAAGCTGGAGTTCTAGTTGCAAACGTCTGGTTACGGCTATCGCCTAATCCGTCCTACGATACTTATTTTTCAGCTTCTAATTAAAAAATCTCATGGGACAGAAAGAAGAAACAAACGCCATCTGGATAATGATGTTCCTGTTTTGGTCTTTATATTCATTGACTGGTTAACTGGTTCAAAAATATAAGATTATTGGTAATTAGCATGGATTTTTCTTTAAAAACTCGTCGTAAACTCTGGCTCAAGGTGCATTTGTATCTTGGGCTGTTTGCCGGGGCCGTGTTCGTG
>NQJH01000308.1 GCA_002256685.1 Methylococcaceae bacterium NSP1-2
TACTAAATAGGCATACTCAAACGGTGCGAAGGCTAAGGTGTATAAAATACCTGCACTGAGGGCTAAAAAATCGCCCGTGTATTTCATCATGAGTAATCTAATTAACGCACAGCCGAATTTTGCAAGGCTTTAGTCTCGGCTTTTTTTTGTTCTGATAGATACGTTCCACCCACTACCACTGCCATAATAATTAGATAGATAACAGCGGTAATCCGCCTTGCTTTTTTACTTTGGTTATAGTCATTCATTACTTAATCCTTCACGGTTTTAAAACGGTTAATCATACGCGGCTTTGCTTTAATTCTGTCAGCCTTCTGTCTAAATGCGGTTAGAATATTGTTAATTTTACCAAAGCTGATTGTTATATTCTTAACTGACCTATGAAAATCCTGATTTTTGAATACATTAACGGCGGTGGCTGTGCGAACACTGATTTACCGCCTGCTTTAGCACACGAAGGCTTGTTGATGTTGCAAGCGGTGCTGAAAGATTTAATCGCCATCGGCAAACATGAACTGGTGGTGCTGTTAGATCAGCGGTGTATTCATATCGATTTGCCACAAAGCATTGAGAGAATTGTCGTTACGCCACAAGATGATGTGTTAACTGTTTTTACCAATGCCATACAAAGTTGTGATGCCGTATTGCCAATTGCCCCCGAAACCAAGCAGATTTTATGGACGCTGTGTGCCACTGTTGAAGCGGCAGGTAAAGTTTTATTGTCTTCATCGGCAAGCGCGGTCGCTAAAACCGCCGATAAAATGGAAACTTTCAACGTATTATCTACACACCATATTGCGGCTGTACCGAGTCACCGTTTAGATAAACACCCCCATTTTTATAACCAAGGCACAATAATTAAAGCGCGTGATGGCGCAGGCTGTGAAAATTGTTTTATTTGTTATAACGAAGACGATTTTGAACGGCTGTTAATCAGTTTGCATGAGCCAAAACATTATGTCATTCAGCCCTTTATCAATGGCGTAGCCTTGAGCATCTCAGCATTGTTTAAAAAAGGCACAGGAGTCATTTTGTGTGTTAATCGCCAGTTCATTACCATTTGTGATAATCAGCGTCTTAAATTAGAAGGCTGTGAAGTGAATTGTCATGTGGACAAAGCCCCTTTTCAGACGGTTGTCGATCAAATAGCACAGGCGTTTCCTGATTTGTGGGGTTATGCGGGCATTGATTTAATTAAACAAGACGATCAAGTGCTGGTGGTGGAAATTAATCCACGCTTGACCAGTTCATACACTGGTATTCGTGAGGCATTGGGAATGAATGTCGCGGCGTTAGTATTAGATTTACTCGATGGTGAAGCAAAACCCATGCCGACGAAAGACCAGACGATTCGCGTTCAACTCACATAAGACATTATGCAGCATTCTATTATCGGTTGGGACATAGGCGGAGCGCATGTTAAAGCCGCGTTATTAAATACACAGGGACAGGTTGTTACCGTTTATCAACAGGCTTGTCCGTTATGGAAAGGCTTGGATCAATTACGCTTAGCGGTGACGCAAATAATGCAAGATTTACCCGCTGAAAACTGTCGTCATGCAATTACGATGACGGGCGAATTAGTGGATTTATTTGCTAATCGAGATGATGGCGTTGCCCAAATTATTGCTACGATGACCGCGTTATTGGCGAATAATGAGGTGTTTATTTTTGCGGGTAATACGGGATTTTTAACCGCTGAACAGGTTGAAAGCCAACATTATGCAGCGATTGCTTCGGCTAATTGGTTAGCCAGTGCAACGCTTGCTGCGCAACAGTTGGGCAGTGGTTTGTTTGTGGATATAGGCAGCACCACCACTGATATTTTATTACTGCATAACGGTCGAGTGATAACGGAGGCGTATACCGATTATCAGCGGTTAATCTCACAAGAACTGGTTTATACGGGGGTGGTGAGAACAGCGGTGATGGCAGTCGCACAAACGGCGATTGATGACGGTAAGGAAATCGGTTTAATGGCGGAATATTTTGCGACGATGGCAGATGTGTATCGCGTCACAGGTGAATTGAACGAAGCCCATGACCAAACCGATACGGCGGATGGTGCGGAAAAAACGGTACTTGCCAGTGCTAGACGCTTGTCTCGTATGATAGGCTGTGATTTTTATCCCGAAGAGTTGGCGCGTTGGCAAGCTTTTGCGGGGAATTTACGCGCTCAGCAATTAGAAAAAATTCGCCGTGCTTGTCAGGTTCGGCTTAGTTTGCAGGAAGAATTTGCGCCAGACGCGCCATTAATTGGCGCGGGTATTGGGCGATTTTTAGTGCGTGAACTGGCTGAGTTATTGGGTCGTGACACTGTGGATTTTTCCGCGTGTTGCCCAGAAACTGTGGCTGAATCTGAGTTATCAACAGCCGATTGCGCCCCTGCGGTGGCAGTGGCGTGTTTGCTGTTTGTAGGTGCGGATTTATCCACACAGCGCGAATAAATTCGCGCCCACAAAAAGTCAGGCGAAAGCCCATCATCTGTAATTGATGGGCTTCATAGCTATAGTTTGTTCCCGTTATTTGTGATATTGAGCATCTCGAAGACCTTGTTGGTAGGCTTTTTGTTCGGATTCTTTATGTTTACCATACAAGTATCCACCCTGCCCGCGCAACCTGCTAAACCATTAACAGTCAACAAGGTGATTACCAAAATCGTGACTTTTTTCATGAGCTGTCTCCTCGTTAGTTTTTGCAAGGCCATTTTGCGGTTAGAAATCTAAATTCTGTTTCTACGGGCATTTCATCCATAAACTCAGGATGTTGTTTAGCCCATACCACAAACTCATCAATCACTTGATTTCGAGTAGGCACAGGGCTACTAGGCGGGCAGAATAATCGCAGCTCTGGTTTGTTATTGGTCTGAGCCGTATTAAAATCATACGCGCCCACTAAATAGCCATGACAGAAATGAATAGCTTCTCGATAATGCGGGTCTTCAGGTGAGGCAGAACAGAGGTTGATTAAATTCTTGGTCTTTTTATCCATAAAATCGTTG
>NQJH01000309.1 GCA_002256685.1 Methylococcaceae bacterium NSP1-2
AAACCAAACAATAAATCGGGGCTAGCTAAATGGAAAAAATGCAGAGAATGGGATTGTAAAGTTTGTCCGAAATGCAATAAACGGCGGATTTTGTCGGCAGTCGGGGTTAAATCTTCTGGATTCACGCCGACTAATTGGTCAATGGCTTTGGCGGCTGCAAGATGATGACTGACGGGACAAATACCGCATAAGCGTTGCACTAAAACAGGGAGTTCCCAATACGGGCGACCTTGTATAAAGCGTTCAAAGCCACGGAATTCAACAATATGCAAACGAGCTTGTTGAACGTGGTTATCATCGTCTAATAATAAAGTGACTTTACCGTGTCCTTCAACCCGCGTCACAGGGTCTATCACGATGCGTTTTAGGTTCTCAGGAGATTTTGCAGTTTCTAAATGTTCGTACATGATGATTCTCGCAGAAGTGGGTTAATTAGCGATTAGCACAATTGAAATAAGCTAAATTATATTCTACATGGAAACGATTTTTTGTTGCTTAAAATCAACTGTTTCCTAGTCTTTCTGGCATATTACTACATTATTTAAAGCCGCTAATAGCGTAGTCAATCCTTGCAATGATGACCGTTCGGCGCACTTTTTAGGCTCCAGTTGTGCCTTCACAATTGCACCATCTACCGCGATAGCTGCCGCATTGGCTATTAATTCACGCGCTGGACAATCGTCGGGTAATAATTCAGCAATGACTTGCATCATATCATGCTTATGATGACTGGAAATCTCAATCACATCGGGCAGAACACCGCCTAATTCGGACACGGTATTAATAAAAGCACAGCCCCGATAAATCGGCTTGCTAAACCATTCTTCCAGCGTAGGAATCAGTGCGTTTAGTCCCCTGCCCTGTTTCGCGCCATGACGATTAAGCGCGTCCATAAACCAACTCATCCATAGTTCATGTCGATAGTCTAAATAAGCGCGTATCAAATCATTTTTACTGGGAAAGTGCCGATAAAACGTCACCTTAGTGACGCGGGCTTCGGCGATCACTTTATCGATACCTGTCGCACGAACGCCATCACGATAAAACAGATCATGAGCCGTTAGCAAAATTCTTTCCCGTGCGGAAGGCTCTGGCAAAATAGGGTCTATTGAAGAAATCATGATTAGATTGTAGACAAGTCTGTCTATGGTTGCTACTATTCTTCTCAGTAGACAGTTCTGTCTACCTATTTTTATATTCATCATCGGAGCATAACAATGGAAACTAAACCGCCTTTACCGCCTTTTACCTTAGAAACGGCCGCTCAAAAAGTCCGCATGGCAGAAGATGCGTGGAATAGCCGCAATCCTGACCGTGTTGTACAAGTCTACACCGAAGACACGCACTGGCGTAACCGCGCTGAATTTCCAATAGGACGCGCCGAAGTCCACGCCTTTTTACAACACAAATGGGCAACAGAACTCGATTACCGTTTAATTAAAGAACTCTGGGCAACGTCTGACAATCGTATCGCCGTGCGTTTTGCCTACGAATGGCATGATGTGTCTGAGCAATGGTTTCGTAGCTATGGCAATGAAAATTGGGAATTTAACGACAGTGGTTTGATGCAGCGGCGGTTTGCCAGTATTAACGATTTGCCTATTAAAGCAGAAGAAAGATTATTCCATTGGGAACTTGGTCGCCGCCCTGACGATCATGCGGGATTAACTGAATTAGGGCTTTAAGTGCTACACCTAGCTACGCGCAATAACAGGAGTCCAATAGCTTCAGCTATTGGCTAGAAAACAGCTGAAGCTGTTTTACTCCTGCACATCTACCTACGCCACGCATGAAAACGCGCCAGCCATTGCAATAATGTCTCAGGCGCGTGCTGACGTTTCCAAACCCCCGCAACGTATTTATTGGCTTCTGCCATTGTCGGGTAAATATGAATGGTGTTGAGGACTTTATTTAAACCCAAGTTATATTTCATCGCCAACACAAATTCAGCCAGTAAATCACTGGCGTGATTGCCAACAATCGTAACCCCTAAAATCTTATCTTTATTAGGCTGTGTTAACACTTTAATAAAACCTTGGGTTTTACTGTCAGCAATGGCACGGTCTAAATCAGCTAGCGAATAAATGCTGACTTCATAAGCGATAGCTTGTTGTTTAGCGTCTTGTTCATTAAGACCGACACGCGCCACTTCGGGGTCAGTAAAACTTGCCCACGGAATCACACGGTAATCAGTACGAAATTTTTTAAACGGCGAAAATAACGCATTAACCGCTGCGTACCACGCTTGATGTGCAGCGGTGTGGGTAAATTGATACGGACCTGCAACATCACCACAGGCATAAATATTTGGATAGTTGGTCGCTTGAAACGCATTCACTGCCACCGTGTGCCGTGCGGATAATTCAATACCCATTTCTTCAATCCCGTAACCTGTGACATTAGCCGCGCGTCCAACAGCAATTAACACTTGATCAAACGCTATGCGAACCGTTTGCCCGTTGTGTTCTGCGAGTAAATACTTTTCACCGTGTTCAACGATGAATTGTTTGGCAGTATGTTCCAGTAAAACGCGAATACCTTCGTGTTGAAATTTTGCCAATACCAAGGCAGAAACCTCCTCATCTTCACGCATCATTAATCGAGTCA
>NQJH01000090.1 GCA_002256685.1 Methylococcaceae bacterium NSP1-2
CGTTTTCGGTTTCTTCCAATACGTTTAATACGGTTTGTTTATAGGTAGCCAAATCCGCATCGGCACGCGCATCGGCAGCTTTAATTCGTGCATAAACGCGACCTAAATCAAAAGCCGCCCAACTGATACGCGGTCCTAAGGAATACGCCCCAGAACCTGCCGCGCCCATGCTTGATAAGGCAGTCGCTTCCAGTGACACTGTACCGACAAAGGTAACTCTAGGAAATAAATCCGCCGTAGCCACGCCAATTCTAGCGGTTGAAGCAGCTAAACTTCTTTCTACCATTTGAACATCAGGACGACGGCGTAACAAATCAGCGGGATTGCCGATAGCGACAATTTCGGGCAGTGTCGGTATTGGCATGGCTTTTGATAGGTTTGCCGTAAGCGCGTCAGGTAACTGCGCTGTTAGTACACTTAAACGATGAATAGTATGGCTAATCGCGGTTTCTAAGGTCGGAACAGCCGCGCGAGTGCTATCCAGTTGTGCCGCCGCCCTCGCGGTATCAAGTTCTGTACCACGTCCATTGTCAACGCGTACCTGCGTAATGTCTAAAGTTTGCTGTTGATTTTCAATATTCTGTTTGATAACCGCTAATTGGTTTTGCAAGCCACGGAGTTCAAAATAATTTCGCGCCACTTCGGCAATCAAACTGACTTTGACATCTTTAAGACTGGCTTCCTGCACATCGACGACATCACTGCTGGCTTCGATATTACGCCGTACCCGTCCAAATAAATCCAACTCCCAAGACGCATCAAAACCCGTGCTGTAAAGGCTTAAATTACGCGGCACGAAAGCGCGGTTATTCATCGAACCCGTACTGCGTAATTGCTCAGTGAAATTATTGTGCATGGTGACCGTTGGAGCTAAATTTAATTCCGCATCCAAATATAAGGCGCGTGCTTCGCGTAAATTAGCTTGAGCCACTTCCAAATCGTGATTATTCAGGATTGTTTGGTTGACCAACGCGCTGAGTTGTGGATCTTTAAACAACTGCCACCACGTCACTTCGATGGCTTTGGTGGAAAATTCAGCCTGTTTACCTTCTGCAAAACGTTCAGGCGTAGCAGTGACAGGACGCTGATAATCTGGTCCGACTGCACAGGCGGTCAACAGACTTGCGGCGATAAGTGTTGTAATTTGACCGACACGATTTATCATCATTTTTTCTCCATAGCGGCTTGTTTACTTGCTTTGCTTGGAAATAACCGCTGTACTGCAACATAAAATACGGGTGTCAACAACAGCCCAAAGAAAGTAACGCCAATCATGCCACTGAATACCGCCGTCCCTAATATCCGCCGTGCTTCCGCACCCGCACCTTGAGCAATAACTAAAGGAAATACGCCCAGAATAAAAGCAAAGGAAGTCATTAAAATGGGGCGTAAGCGCACTTTTGCCGCGTCTATAACGGCTTCAAATCGATCTAGCCCCTGTTCTTGCCGCTGTTTGGCAAACTCAACAATCAAAATCGCGTTTTTACTCGCCAAGCCGACCAGCACGATAAAGCCAATTTGCGTAAAAATATTATTGTCCATATCAGCTAACCAGACTCCAGCCATTGATGACAAAATACACATTGGCACAATTAAAATCACTGTGAACGGTAACGACCAGCTTTCGTATTGCGCTGCCAACACCAGAAACACAAACAACACGCTTAATGGAAATACTAAAAACGCGACATTGCCCGCTAATACTTGTTGCAAACTCACTTCCGTCCATTCAAAATCAAAACCTGATGGCAATTCACGTTCCAGCAAATCACTCATCAGCTCAATCGCCTTTCCAGAACTAACGCCGGGCAACGTACTACCGTTAATTTCTGCGGCTGGATACATATTGTAACGGGTGATTTTGTCGGGACCTGTGATGTTCTGTACCTTGACCAGCGAGCCTAATGGCACTGTACCGCCGTTAACCGAGCGGGTTTTTAATTTACTGATGTCATCGGGCTGCATTCTAAATTCGGCATCCGCCTGTGCGACTACCTGATAGGTGCGACCAAAATTATTGAAATCGTTGACATACAGCGAACCTAAATAAATTTGCAAGGTATCAAAGACTTCATTCAATGGCACACCCATTGTTTTACTGCGTGTGCGATCCACATCGACAAATAACTGCGGTACATCGGCACGAAAGGTACTGAACAAGCCGACCAAACCGGGTTGTTTATTGCCTTTAGCGACAAATTCAGTATTCACTCGTTGCAACTCATTAACACCCGCATTGGAGCGGTCTTGAATTTGCAATTTAAAGCCGCCGACTGAACTCATGCCACGCACAGGCGGCGGTGCGAACACTCTGATAAATCCATTGGGAATCTGCGCCATCTGTTGCCCCAGTGTTTTAACCAGCGCGTTAGCGGACATTTCAGGATGCCCTTTGCGGCTCTCAAAGTCTTTTAAACGCACAAAAATAGTAGCCACATTGGATTGCGATGAACCCGTTAATACCGACCATCCCGCATAAGCGATAATGTTGGCTACGCTGTCATTCTTTTTAAGAATCTGGGTCACTTGCTGTACCACTTCCTCGGTGCGACCGACTGAAGCGGCATCGGGCAGTTGTGCGTATAAAATCACATAGCCTTGATCTTGATCTGGAATAAAACCCATAGGGACTTTTTCAAACGCTAGCCAGTTTAGACTGTTTAAGCCGACATACAGCACTAACACCACGACCGTCATGCGAATTAAACGCCCAACTAAACGCGAATAGCTGTCACTGAACCAATCAAAAAAGCGGTTAAAGGGACGAAAAAACCAGCCTAACGATTTATCCATTACGCGGGTAAACAGATCTGGATTATGATGTGCTCTATCCAATAACAACGCACACAGCGCGGGGCTTAAGGTCAACGAGTTGAACGCTGAAATCAGTGTGGAAACGGCAATGGTCAACGCGAATTGTTTATAAAATGCACCCGATACGCCGGTAATAAACGCGGTAGGCACAAACACTGCCGCCAATACCAACGACGTGGCAATAATTGGCCCGACCACTTCCTCCATCGCTTTTCGGGTTGCTTCTCTGGCGGATAAGCCCTTGCTGATATGTCGCTCGACGTTTTCAACCACCACAATCGCATCATCGACTACAATCCCAATTGCCAGCACCAGACCAAACAGCGACAAGGTATTTAGCGATAAATCTAACGCCGCCATCACCGCAAATGTGCCAATTAACGATACGGGTACACTCAACAGCGGAATAATGGTGGCACGCCAGTTTTGCAGAAATATCACCACCACGATGACCACCAGCAAAATCGCTTCAAACAGGGTTTTTACCACCGCATCAATAGAGTTCTGCACAAAAACCACGGTGTCATAAACCAGCTTGTAATCCATATCTTGTGGAAAATGGGTTTTCAGCTTGTCCATTGCCGCCACAATGCCTTTTTTGGTTTCCAGTGCATTAGAACCAGGTAGCTGAAAAACCGCTAATCCTACCGAATCTTCACCATTAAGCTTTAAAACAGAATTGTAATCTTTTGCCCCTAGTTCAATTCGCGCTACGTCTTTCAGATAAATCACTTCGCCATTCGCACTTTGTTTAATCACAATATTGGCAAATTGCTCAGGTTCTAGTAATCGTCCTTGCGTAGAGACGGTGTATTGAAAATCCGTTTGTTTTGCAGTCGGCGGCTGTCCAATAACACCCGCCGCGACTTGAATATTTTGTTCGCGTACCGCTTTCACCACCTCGCTGGCAGTCAGATTTTGTGCGGCAATTTTTTCAGGATTCAGCCACAAGCGCATACTGTAATCCCTACCTCCAAACAGCACAATTTCACCTACCCCCGGCAGACGTGACAAGGTGTCTTTAATTTGTAACAAGGCATAGTTACTTAAATAAACACCATCAAAGCTTTTATTCGGTGAAATCAAACCGATAACCAGACTCAAATCTGGACTGCGTTTTTTAACACTAATCCCGTTGCGGCGCACCTCTTCGGGTAATTTTGGATCAGCTAACGCGACACGGTTTTGTACTAATACCTGCGCTTTGTCGAGGTTAGTTCCCGGTTTAAACGTCACCGTCAACGCCATACTGCCATTGTTAGTCGATTGCGAAGACATATACAGCATATCTTCCACACCGTTGACTTCCTGTTCAATCGGTGTTGCGACCGTATCAGCGACGACTTTAGCATTCGCACCCGGATAAACCGCACTGACCATAATAGTCGGCGGGGCAATTTCAGGGTATTGGGTAATCGGCAAGGTAAACAACGCCAAACTGCCCACCAGTACGATAATAATAGAAAGCACCGCCGCAAAAATCGGTCGGTCGATAAAAAAACGTATCAGGTTATTCATTGCTGACTACTCCGCCGCTGGTGCAAGGGTGATTTTCTCAGGCTCAACAAAGCTGTTGGGTCTCAGTTTTTGTAAGCCTTCAATCACCACCCATTCGTCAGCCTTTAAACCTTGACTAATAACCCGCAAATCACCGATTTTTTTACCAGCGATTATTTTATGCTGAGTCACTTTTTTATCTGGACTCATCACCCAAACAAAATGATCTGCTTGATCCGTACCAATAGCACGATCTGGCAACAACAAACCGTCATAAGCCGCGCCGCCGCGTATGCGCATTCGGGCAAAAAATCCGGGGCTGAGTAACTCATCGGCATTATCAAACACACCGCGTACACTGACTGTACCTGTGACAGGGTTTTCCATCGGTGCAACATAATCCAAATGACCTGCATGAGGAAAGCCTTGTTCATCGCTCAGTGCTAATTCCACTTTTGTGCCTTCCAGTTTACGACCCTGTTTTTGTGCCTCGCGTCGATAACTCAAAATAGCCCGCTCATCAACATCAACCGCCACATACACTGGATTCATCGATACAATCGTCGCCAACTTCGTAGCATCACCGCCGCTACCATTGACCAAATTACCCACTGTAATCAATTCACGACCAATTCGCCCGTTTATCGGAGCGCGTACTTCCGTAAACTCCAGATTCAATTGCGCACTCGCCACTTGAGCAGTAGCCGACTCCACAGCGGCAGTCGTGCCACGCAAGCCTTTATCGCGCGCATCATATTCTTCGGTAGAAATAGCTTTGGCTTGCAGTAAATTTTTGGCGCGAGCCAACTCATTTTTTGCCAACTCTCGCCGCGACTTGGCTTGTTCCAATTCGGCAAGCGCGTAACTCAGTTGCGCTTTAAATGGCTTTGGATCAATGACAAATAATAAATCGCCTTTTTTAACAGCCGCCCCCGCCGTGAAATTTATTTTTTCTAAATAGCCACTGACTCTGGCGCGAACTTCCACCGTATTAACCGCCTCAACTCGACCCGTAAATTCATCCCATTCCGTCACTTGCTGACTTAACGGTTGGGCGATTTTAACCTTAGCGGGCGGTGGTGCTGGGGGTTGCGCAGGTGCAGCAGGTGATTCTTGCGGTTTATTACAACCGCTTAGTAGCAATAGCGTTATTAGCAGAGTGTGCGAGATAGCGGATAGCGGGGGGATTTTTTTCATTTTCTGAATGCCTTAGTGCAGGGCTGAAATAAATGATAATATATATTACCGTTTAGTTTAGGTTATCATTATTATCTAAGTCAATTGATTTTTTCCGAGTAAAACAGAATGATTAAATGCGGAAGACCCGCGAAGGGGAATGAATGCTTAAGCCGTGACCGTTTGCTGGATGCGGCTTTAGAATTATTTTTGGAACACGGTTATGGCAACCTGAGCATGGAAACTATCGTCCGCCATGCGCGAGTATCAATGCGGACTATTTACAGTCAGTTTGGCGGTAAAGCAGGATTATTTGGCGCGTTAATACGCCGTTGTAGTGACCAGTTTGTCACGGGTTTGTCTGATGAAGAGTCGCTAGAACAAGCTCTCAGCACTTTTGCACAAAAATATTTATACAATATTACTAAACCAGATGCGGTACGGATTCGAGCCATTTTGATTGCGGAATCGCCGCGCTTTCCTGCGCTTGCCACTGAGTTTTATGAACAAGGTCCACAGCGAACCTTGGAACATTTAACGCAATTTTTCGCCACTCAACAACGCGCGGGACATTTTATTGAGCTTGATTCGCGTTTTCTGGCTGAGCAATTTGTCAGTGCCTTGCGCGGTGAACGCTTGCAACAATTACAATTAGGACTTGCCACGACCCCAGACGAACAGGAAATTAAAATCTGGGCGCAACAGGCGACACATTTGTTTTTATATGGTTGTATCGCCAATAGAAAAGACTAAAAGATTGGATTGACTAACACCGCTTTTTAACAAAGCGGTTTTTTCGGATGTGTTTGGCAATATTTATTGACCTTCACTGATGAGAGGTGGGTGAAATCTGGAGTCAAAAAGCTTTAGCTTTTTGCGATTCACCAATAGCTAAAGCTATTAGACTCCACACTTTCATCCTAGTAATAAGTTGAATAACAGGTTTACCTGCTTATAGCTTAGCGTCTGTCCCATTAACCTTTCATCAAACTGTCACGTCTACTTCATGAGCATGTCATTTTTTCTTTGTATTGTTTCAACAACGAGCAAAACAAAGTCAGCTTATGAAACAAACCCGCCGCCAATTTCTTTTCAGCCTTGCTACCTTCAGTGGTGCGGGTCTTGGACATGCTACCTATCCATCCTTGATTCAGCGCGCCCTAGCTATCAAAGCCAAGTACCGCACTGGGACTATTCAGGATGTGGAGCATATTGTTATCCTGACACAGGAAAACCGTTCTTTTGACCATTACTTCGGCACGCTGAACGGTGTCAGAGGCTTTGCCGATCCCTTTCCTATTCCCGTCGCCGACAAAGACAGCATAGAAAGCAAAAATATTTGGCATCAGCCAAATCATACGCCGAATAGCCCGATTAAGGTCGTCGGATCTTTTCACCTCAACACGACCCAGCAGTTTGAAGCCATGCGTGTGGAAGGTACACCGCATACATGGAACAATGCGCAACAAGCATGGA